>CAJONE010000007.1:0-2794 GCA_905235855.1 uncultured Bacteroidales bacterium | reverse complement strand
ATATCGCCGGCCACAGCGACGACAGCCACAACTATGCCAACAACACCACAGTAACCATACGCGGCGATGTGGTGTTCAAGGTGAATGTGTCGGAGGGCCACTGGCTTATCTATCACGAAAACGGCAAGGGAGCCACCTACAAGGCCGCTGACTTTATCGAAGCCGGCGAGCATACCGTCAGGCCCTCGCTGACCATGGTGCGAAACGGCTACACTTTCGACGACTGGTATGAAGGCGCGCCGGCCTCCGAGGGAGCTTCGCCCACGGGTTCGCGTTTTGTGTTCGGCAACGAGTTGGACGAGAACACGCACATCTATGCCAACTGGAATCCCAAAACCAGAGCCGATTACACCGTAGTTGTATGGAAACAGAATGTCGAAGCCGACGGCTACGACTTCGACACTGCCATCACGTTGAGTGGCACCGTGGGAAACAATATCAACACCGTCACCAGTCAGGGTACTGGCAACGGTCGCTATGCCAGTATCAACGGCGTCGACTATAGAACTACAAATGTTGCGGGACACGACTATACAGGTTTCCACCTCGACTCGCTTGACCAGAATGTGCCAATCAAAACCGAAGGCAATGCGGTGCTGAATGTCTATTACGGCAGAAATCAGCATACATTGAGGTTCCAAATCTATGGCTATGTTTACACTGCCACAACGAGTAACAATGGTACGCAGTATGGGTTGGTTAATGGGCAGTATGTACAGCTTACAGGGCACGGGAAAGGAAACGATAGATACTGGACATACAACGTCGGCAATGGAGAGGTAAGATACAATGGAACCCGATATACCCGTAGCAATCAGTGGCACGACATCAAGACCATAACTGCATTATATGAGCAGTATATAGGCGACAATTTCCCCATAGTGGGCACAAACGGCGTCACCTACAACAACGGTGAGCGTTGGGATCCGCAAAGCACCGCTGGCGAAAACGATATTATAGTATATATCGACATGATGCCCGACAAGGACGAGACCTATCACCTCAACGAGGCCGACCGCGCAGTGAAGACCATTCACTATTACGTCGAAGCCCTGCCTGACGCGACGGGCACGGTTACGGCTCCAAACCCGTTGTACGACTACGTCAACAACACGGTGAACGCTGGCGCAATGCGGTTTGTGGAGTATAAAACCATATATGCTCAATATACATGGGTGACGAAGGCCGAGGACTTTTTCGATATTTCGGGCTACGACCGACTTGGTGTCAACCAGGCCGAGGTGTATATCAATAACACGACGAATCGTGGCTACTGCTACAACAACCCGGATGCCACCTGCACGGTCAATTTCTACTACACGCGCCAGAAATACTCCATCTCCTTTATGGACGGCTCGTACTACGACGGCAACAACAACCGACTCGCAGGCGAAGTGTCGCGCGGACGACTGGAGACAGTGTCGAACATCGCCTACCGTGCCGATGTCAGTGCCTACAACACTTATCGTCCAGCGGCGACACCGACGGGCTATGTGTTCGAGGGCTGGTACACCGACATTTCCTGCACCCAGCCATTCACCTTCACCACCATGAAAAAGGGAGGCATCACGGTCTATGCCAAATGGCGCCAAATCCAGTATCGTGTCTTTTTGCATCCCGATGCCGACACCGACCCCTCGCTCGACTGGGGCAACGACGATCAGGAGATGAACTTCCGTGTGGCCTACGGCAATCGAGTGAGCGTACCTACCGGCACCCGCGACGATTTCGAGTTTGTGGGCTGGTTT
Organism: uncultured Bacteroidales bacterium; assembly: GCA_905235855.1. GTDB lineage: Bacteria > Bacteroidota > Bacteroidia > Bacteroidales > P3 > Colimorpha. Next base: position 1,046 of record CAJONE010000007.1, on the reverse strand, counting down.
ACCAACGCCGCCTGTACCGAGCCTTTCAACGAGGATGCAATAGTGCTCAACGAGTCGAACACCTCGGGCTACGACAAGTCGACCGATTTCACCGACACGATGGACAAGTGGGGCAACGGGGCGACCATAAACAAAGACTTGACCCGATTCTGGATTACCAAGAAGTATGACCTCTACGGCAAATGGCGTGCCAAGCTGCGCGGCGCTGACGGCATAACGGTTGTCTACAACGGCAACGGCGGAGCGCCGGCTTCGTCTACCGACACTTGGATCTATCAGGACAATGTTTCGGCTATGGCCCACAACGCCAGTACGCCATCCGATGGCACTATGGAGTTTTCGCACTGGGTGATGCAGCGCTATAACGCTTCGACCGGAAGCTACGACGATGTGGCGGGTTCGCATATCTTTCCGACAACGCTCTTCACTGTGCTTAAGGCCAACGCGCAAAGGGTTATCACGCAATGGTATAACCCCGAAAACCCGAGCGGCGACTACATCACATCTGGTTTCGATACCAACGTCGAGGGCTCGCCTGTTGCTCCCGATGCCACACACACCGAGTTCAGGGCAACATATACCGTCCGTCTCCGTGCCGAATATATTGAGGTAGAGCGACCGGAACATTCGTTTATCGTATGGTATATGAACGACGGCACGGGTGCCACCGTTCGCATAGACAACGAGATTTCGACACCGCACACCTTGCCGGTCAACGCCACGGTGACAGAGGCCAACTCGGTCGCTCCCGCAATTCCGGCGGCCCCTGCGCGCACGGGCTACAATTTCAAGGGCTGGTACAAGCAGCGCACGCCGTCGGGCAGTTCGGTGCCGACCACCGTAAGCCAGTGTGCGCCCAACTTTCTGTACTACAACAATAGCAAATACTACAGCGAGTCGGCTTTCACCACCGAGGTGACGCGTGTGGCCGCCGACCTCTACCAGTCCGACGACTACCTCTACGCGGTGTGGGAGCCGATAGTCGATTTTGCAATTCCGTTAATCTGCAACGCACAGCAAATCACCCTGCCAACCACCACTACCTA
>CAJONE010000006.1 GCA_905235855.1 uncultured Bacteroidales bacterium | reverse complement strand
GGTGACGGTTCGCGCTTTCTGCGACCCCGACACCAGCGACGCCGTGAGCGGCTCGTTCCGCACCGCATGTGCGGCTCAGTCTGTCCCATACAGTGAGAACTTTGATGCTATGACCACCAATGCGGCACCTTCATGCTGGACGGTCGCTTTGGCGTACAGCAACTACAGCGGCTCTTATCCCTATGTTGCCACCTCGGCGGCCAACGGTGGCAGCGGCAATGGCCTCTATTTCTATGCTTCGAGTTCCAACTCGAACATCATCGCCACGCCGATGCTCGACCGTAACGCCAATGGCTGCCTTGTGGCTTTTGATGCACGTTTGGCCAACTACTCGGTGGTCAACCTGCATGTTGGCGTTATGTCCGACCCGTCTGATGCTTCGACCTTCGAGGGTGTCTACACCATCAACGGATCTGACAACGCTGCCACATGGCAACCTTACGAAATCGACCTCAGCACTTTCGATGCCATCGCTTCCAGCGACGCTAAATACATAGCCTTCAAGTTCGACGGCAGCAATGACTACTGTTATCTCGACAATCTCTCGGTTAGCATTCCGCTGCCATGCAAGAAACCCACGGATCTTGCGGCCACACCAACCGCCAACAGCCTTGAACTTTCGTGGACCGAGAATGGCACGGCCGACCAGTGGCTTGTCAAAGTCGACGACGGCGACTACCAGCTCACTTCCGACAACCCCTACACGGTTACAGGACTTGCACCAAGCAGCACCTACACGGTCGAGGTTCGTGCCTACTGCGGCGAGGGCGACACCAGTTACGCCGTTGTCGGCACATTCAACACCGACTGCGCCATAGCGTCTGTCCCCTACAACGAGGACTTCGAGGGCATAACCTCAGGTCTGCCCAACTGCTGGCAACAGGATGCCACAAACGAAACCCGCTCCAAGTGGAACTTCACAGCCGATGGTCGTGAGGGCAACGCAGTCTTCTTCGAGGACTTCTGGGCTGAAAGTTCGCGCCTCATTGTTGTGCCCGTTGATTGCTCGTCGCTAACAACCGACGGTGTGATCAGATTCGCCTACAAACGTACTCTCGGCAGCAGTGACACGTATGTAACAGCCACTGCCTACTACCGCACGGCGGCCGACGGCGAGTGGACGGCCATCGATGGCTGGTCGCTCAGCGAGACTATGGATGAGTGGAACGACGTCGAATTGACGCTCCCCGCTTCGGCTAATGCCCCGTACTATCAGGTGTCGATACTTGCAACAGGAGAAGACACATACACTCCCAAGCCAGGCCTCTACATTGACAACTTGTATATCGGCCCTGCATCCGATACCCCGGAGCCGCCTTCTTGTGACGTGCCGACCGGTCTGACGGTCAGCGACATCACCGCCACATCAGCCATCGTCAGTTGGACAGATGTTGAACTGCCAGCCGCAGACGAGGGCTTCATTGGCGACTGGACGCTGAATATGGACGAAAACGCTCAAATTCACCGTACCCTTACTCTCGACCCGAGCCTCCATTCGGCTTTGAGTGGCTTTGGTAACGATATACCCGATGCCGACGAGGACGCTTCGGTGGCGGGCAACGAGATGACGATGTCCATAACCGCCGCCACTGGCGACCAGGTCAATGTCACAGGCACCTTCTCGTTGGAGGTGACCGACGGCGTGACGCTGCCGTTCAACTACAGCACTACTGGAACCGTAACTGCCTCCGGTTTGAACATTGAGCCCGCCGACCTCACTCAGTCTGCCACTCTCTACAATATTATGCCAGTCAGCTTCACCGGTACCCTCACTTTCGCTCAGCCGACGGCACTGCCCGACAATGGTACGCTCACTGTCGGCATCGCTTCGATCGACATTGACGGTGCCGGATCGGTCAGCATGGGCTTTGTTTCGGGCAACGCCACGATGAGCATTACCGGCAATGGCATCACTGCTGCTGGCTCAAAAGATGCTGCTGATGCCAACCAAGCCACCTACGAACTGGTTCTTGTCAACACTGCCACCGATGTCGAAACAAACATCACCACGTCCGACAACCCCTACTCTTTCGAGAACTTGACTGCAGAGACCGACTACACTGTCAAAATCCGTACTCTCTGCGCCGAAAACAACACCAGCGACTGGAGCGATGCCGTGCCTTTCACCACGCTTGGCGAAGAACCCGCGTCTTGCGACGTGCCAACGGCTCTTGATGTCACAAACGTCACCGCATCCTCGGCTGTTATCAGCTGGACCGGCAATGCACCTCAATATGAACTCGAAATCAACGGCCAGACCACCACTGTCGCGTCTGCTCCTTACATCGCTCAGGGTCTCTCCGCCGAAACCGACTACTCGGTGCGTGTCCGTGCCATCTGCGACAACGACATTGCCAGCGACTGGACCTCTACCGTCACTTTCACCACGCTTGACAATGGCGGTCAGGAGCCTGAATCTTGTGCCACACCAGTCAATGTCGCTGTCTCCTCTGTCACCACCAACTCTGCCGTCGTAACCTGGCAGGCGGGATTGGCAAACGAGTCTTTCATCGGCAACTGGGCTCTCAACATGTCCGAAACCGACTCTGTCCACATGGTCATAACCCCAGACCAGGGCATGCACACATTGCTCCAGTTTGTAGGCTACGATATCGAGGATGTTGATGAAAATGTCTCCATTGCGGGCACTGTTGTTCCAGTCTCTATCGAACCCGCCACTGGCGACCAGGTCAATGTCACGGGCTCGTTCGATATGAATATGTACGGTGTCGACGAACCTGTCACTTTCAATTTCGCTACCACTGGAACTCTCTCCAACAACACCCTAACTATTGAGCCGGCCAGCATTAATGAGACTGTTCGCATTATGGATGCTATGCCTATCGACTACACTGGTTCTGTTGTCTTTGTTCAGCCAACCGCCCTCCCCGTCGACGGCAACCTCACTCTCGGCATCGCTTCGCTCGACATCAATGGCTATGGCGACACCACTGTCTCCATGGGTGGCTACACCATGTCGGGCAGCGTGACTATAAGTATGACCGGAAGCCAATTGCATGCCACCGGTCCACGCAGCAGTGAGTCCGTTGATGATCAGGCTTATGAACTCGTCCTCACCAACACTACCACCGCTGTCGAGACCAACGTTTCGCCTGCTTCGTCGCCCTACACGGCTCAAAACCTTGCTCCGTCGACCACTTACACCGTCAAGGTCCGTGCTCTTTGCGACGGTGGCAATACCAGCGAATGGTCTGCTCCTGTCTCTTTCACCACTCTCGATGAAAACCCGCAGCCTGAACCTTGCGATGCCCCCTCTGGCGTGTCTGTTGTCAATGTAACAGCCACAACCGCTACTGTCAGCTGGACTGGCTCAGCATCGGCTTACCAGATTGAGGTGTTCGCATCTGGTCAGCCTATCACTGCCTCCGCCTCGGCAAGCCCCTACACCATCACTGGCCTCTCGGCTTCGACTGGCTACACCGTCCATGTCCGCGCCATTTGCGATGGTGGTCTCACCAGCGACTGGAGCGATGCTGTCTCTTTCACAACTCTCGACGATGGCCAGCAGACCGAACCTTGCGATGTGCCTGCCAACCTGACTATAACTAATGTTACGGCCACATCTTTCACTGCCTCTTGGTCCGGCACAGCGGGTCACTACGAAGTCGACTTCTTGCAGACTTTGGTTGAGGTTGCCGAGAACAATTATTCCATGCAGTTCTTGACGCCGTCTACTACCTACACTATCCGCGTTCGCGCGTTGTGCGACAATGGCGGTGTCAGCGAGTGGAGCGATGTCGTCAGTTTCACTACTCTCCCCGAAGGTGGCACTCAGGGCATTGCCGATGTCGAAGCGGCATCTGGCTCTATCTGCATCTATCCTAACCCTGCCTCGAACCAGACAACTGTCAGCATCGACGGCTTCAACGGTAGCGCGACCCTGAACGTCATCGATATGAGTGGCCGCACTGTTGTTTCTGCCGCTCTTACCGAGGGCTCAGCGAAACTCGATGTCTCGCACCTCGCCGCCGGCACCTATTTTGTCCGGGTCCAGGGCGAGAATCTCTCCGCTATCCGCAAGCTTGTTGTGAAATAGCAATTCTTCTCACACTAATATCTTTTCATGCAGGGACGGGAAAGCGCACGGCTTTCCCGTCCCTGCTCTTTTTATTATTGTCTTTTGGAGCGGAATGTCAATCGAAGGGTTTTGTCTATTTAAATCTTTTGCATCAAATTTGGTATACTAATATCATTTATTATAGCACTATGAAAAAAATCGTTCTTTTCTTGATGGCTGTCATGCTCGGCATGGCGGTCTCCAACGCGCAAGGCACGGGTACCTTCGTGGTGGCCGACGGTTCGTCCACCAATTCTTTTGTCCCCGTCTACGGCTATTACGCTGATAGCTATCTTCGCTGCCAAACCATTTACCCTGCCGATATGCTGACTGAAATCGCCGGCTCCGAGATTCAAGGTGTCACCTATTATCTTGATTCCCCAGCCGAAGACTCTTGGGGCGATGCGTCTTTTGTGGTAAAAATCGGCACGGTCTCCGCTTCCGACTTCGGCGGCGACGAACCGGCATGGATTAATACCGACGCTTTCACCACTGTTTACACCGGACGCCTCGATGCTTCACAGCCGGAACTCACCATTATGTTTTCCGCACCTTTCGCCTATTCTGGCGGCAATCTCCTTATTGAGATACTCAACACGGCCGAAGGCGATTATGTCGATGCCAGTTTTATCGGTATTGAGGTCGAACACGCCTCTGTTCAGGGTTATAGTTATTCTGCGGTCGACGACATCGAAGCCGATTGGCAGGATTTCATCCCCAAAACGGGTTTCATTATCCCCGTCAGTTGCGTCGCGCCCTCTATCGGAAATATCGATGTCACCGAAACTTCTGCAACTGTCAGCTGGACCGAAAATGGCTCTGCTACCAGCTGGCAATATATGATTGGCGATGGCGATTGGACCGCTTCGGCTTCTCCGTCGTGCACCGTCAACGGACTCTCTTCCAACACCGCCTATTCCGTTTCTGTTCGCGCAGTTTGCGGCCCCGACAATGTGAGTTTTCCGGTCACTTCCGCTTTCCGCACTTCATGCCCTGCCTCGGTCGCTCTCCCGTACGCTGAGAATTTCGAGTCCTACACTGCCGGCAGCAGCAGTTTCCCGGCATGCTGGTCTTCCGTGTCGGGCGCAAGCTATGTCCAGGCTTATGCCGGCAACAATAGCAACAAAGCGTTGCGCTTCGAAGAGTCCGCAGTTGTCGCTACCCCTGTTGTCAATGTCGCCGGAAACAGTCTGCTCATCTCTTTCGACCTTATGAGCGAATATTCATACTACGCCGGTTCCATGGCTGTGGGCTTTGCTACATCTCCCGATGCTGTCGAAAGTGCCATCTATCTCGACACCATCCAACCCGACGAGGAGTATAACAACTATGAATACTCTTTCGAGAATACTCTCAATATTCAGTCGGGATGCTTGGTTTTTAAGCAGCTCGACGATGAGCCGACTTATTGGATGGCTTATGGTCTCTTTCTCGACAACCTCAGCATTTCCGTACTCTCCGACTGTCGTCGTCCTGAGTCGCTCTCCATTATCGATATTTCGCCCAATTCCGCTACCCTTTCATGGTCTGCCGCTGCTCTGTCATCGGCCTATGAAGTGGCCATCGCCACCGCAAACGATGTCGAACATCCCGACTCTATTGTTTCTGTAACATCAAATTCGGTCACGTTTTCCAACCTTTCCCAGGCAACTACCTATTATGCATGGGTTCGCACTGTTTGTGGCGAGGAGCGCACCCTTTGGCGCGCGGCTTCTCCTTTCACTACCGAAGTGGCTTGTGCAGCCCTAACCAATGTTCAGGTGCTTTCTTCCGCCATGACGGCCATCGCCATTGGCTGGTCTGTCGATGCCTCTGTAGGCTATCCTTCCACTTCCGTGATCGTAAGCTATAAGGCTTCCGATGCTACCGAATATGTCGACTCTGTTGTGACGGGTTCAAACATCGTTCTCACGGGTCTTCAACCAGGTTATTCCTACAACGTCCGTTTGCGCAATATCTGTTCCGATGATACTGCGGACGTTGTCTCGCTAAATGTTTCAACGGTCGCATGCAGTGAGATTGGCAACGGATCCGCTTCGAGCGGCTCTTTACCTACCAACACCAACTACAACTACTCTTACACCCAGTCGATTTATCCGTCCGATGAGGTCGGCAATATTGACACCATTCGTGGCATATCCTACAATTTTGCCTCATCTGGCACAACAACGCGTACGGTTGATGTCTATATCGCCGATATCGAAAATGCCTCGCTCGCCGATGGCTTTATCGACATTTCGCTCTTCACTCGCGTAGTGGCCGGCTATTCCTGGAATCTCGGTAATGGTTGGTGCTCTATTCCGTTCTCGCAACCCTTTGTCCACCAGCAGGGCAAAGACCTTGTAATCGCTATGGACGACAACACCGGATCTTATCAGTATTACTATTTTACTGCCCATTCAGGGACAAGTCGCACTTCTTACGACGACGATACCAACTTTGACCCCATTACTCCGCCGACCGGTAATGCCTCTTCCTATGCTCCCGACATCCGTTTTGATGTGACGTGTGATCCCTCTTGCCCGGCTCCCATTGTCTTGGTCAACGATGTTGCAACGCATGAGGTCTCTTTGGTGTGGACGCCTCTCGGCGACGAAACAAGCTGGTCTGTCGAATACAAACCTTCTGCCGACTCCGTTTGGACCGTATTCAGCAACAATCTTGCCACTCCCGCCTGCATCGTCACCGGACTCGAATCCGCCACGAGCTACCGATTCCGTGTTGCCGCCATCTGTGGCGATAACCCCTCTTTTGCCACAGTTGCCGCCTTCACCGACTGTGATGCAAAGGATATGCCGTTCCACGATGGTTTCGAGGAATATGTCCCCGATGTCTTCCCTCAATGCTGGAGCAATATCTCCGAAACAAGCAACTTTGTCGACGATTATGCGTCTAATGTCTCCGTCGGCACCCAAAGCTTGCATCTGCAGGGTCCCGCCTTGGTTGCTTCTCCGATAATCAATTTCAACGGCGACGACGTTTATGTTCACTTCGATCTTATGTCCGAGGACGATGTCTCCGGTTCTATGGCCATCGGCATCGCCGCGTCGCCCGGCGATATCGCAAATGCCCTTTGGGTCGATACGATAGTGCCATCCGATTATTCCTTCCATAACTACGAACTTATTGTCCCTAACCCTGACCAACTGCAAAGTGGTTGCATACTGTTCAAACAGATATCCACTTACTCGAATTACTACTATTGGCTCGATGAACTCTATGTTTCCGTTCCACCTACCTGCTTCCGGCCTACCAACCTCTCTGTAGACGAGGTCACTGCATCTTCCGCAGTTATTTCGTGGTCTCACGATGCTCAGGATTTCCAAATCTCTTATCGCACAGCCGATGGTGAATGGCAGCTCGCATCTTCCACAACGCCCTCTGTGACGCTCAACGGTCTTGACGCTTCCTCTCTATACCAGTTCGAGGTTCGCGCCATTTGTTCCGAAAACGACACCAGCGAAGCCCTATCTGGTTCATTCCGTACTCTCTGTAGTGTTTTGTCTGCCGATGCGTTGCCTTATTTCGAGGGCTTTGAGGATGGTTTGGGTTGCTGGTCTCAACAGCAAATCCAGGGCTCTCTCGAGTGGACTACTTCCAACTACTATTACAATGCCTACGAGGGCAATAGCTATGTAAGCTTGACATCCGATTCTTATGATATGGAAACACGGCTCATCAGCCCACTTTTCGACTTGTCCAATCTCGAAAATGTTACGTTGAGGTTCGTCCACGTTCAGGAAGACTATTACGACGACCAGGATGCTTTGAGTGTCGAATATCGCCTCAGCCCGTCCGATGAGTGGCATCAGCTTGCCTACTACACCTCTTCCATAGCGGATTGGCAGTCCGAAACTATCGTTCTCCCTGAGGTAAGTTCTACTTTCCAGATTGCCTTCCACGGCTACGCCGAGTGGGGTCACGGCATTGGAATCGATTCTCTGTCGCTGTCTGCCGATATCCCGGAAATCCCAGTTTGCAACGTGCCGTCCAACGTAACTGTTTCCAATCTTACTGCCAATACAGTAACTGTTTCTTGGATAGGTTCCGCTGCGCAGTATGAAGTGCAGGTCTCCGGCGGTGCGCAGCCAATCACTCAAACCGTCTCTGCCGACTCTTACACTTTCCAGACTCTTTCGCCAGAGACCGATTATTCTGTTCAGGTGCGCGCCATTTGCGACAACGGTCTCACCAGCGACTGGAGCGTCGCCGTCAGCTTCTCTACGCCACAACCTGAATGTGATGTCCCAGTCAACGTTCAGACATCCACCACAGCAACGTCTGTCACCGTTTCATGGATCGGTTACGCTTCCGAGTACGATGTCTTGGTGTCCGGCGGCGACATGCCCATCCAGCGTACTGTGTATACCAATAGCTGCACTATCGATGGCCTCGCGCCTGCCAGCACATATAATGTCAAGGTACGTGCCAAGTGTGACGGCCAATACACAGATTGGACCGATGCTTTGACTTTTTACACCGCCGATGGTAACGCTATTGACGATTTGTCAGCCGCAGACTTCTCTGTGTCTCTCTACCCCAATCCCGCCACTAACCGGACTACGGTTTGCGTCAATGGACTCACTGGCAGTGCCAGTCTGAATGTCATTGACATGAGTGGCCGCACGTTGCTCTCAACTTCCATGGTCAACGGCACTGCTCTCCTCAATGTCTCGCATCTCGCCTCTGGAACCTACTTTGTCCGAATTTATGGCGACAACTTCTCCACAGTTCGCAAACTTGTAGTGAAGTAATCTGCGGTTCTCTTTATTTATAGGCTGGCAGGGTGGGAAGGCCACGTGTTTTCCCACCCTGTTTTTGTGTGGCGCATTTTGCATAATTATGAGAATGGCACTTTTGACCTCACAATATTTATACGTACTTTTGCATCTCTATCTGCAACTCAAATGAACACCTCAAATCTAATATTTCCCACCAATAGGGTGGTGGATATCGAAAACTGTTTTCTCAATGTGCTGAAGCCATTATATCCGGAGCAGGAAATCAGAACATTCTTCGGACTCCTTTGTGAGGCGTTTCTGGGCTGGAACAAGGTGGCTCTCTTGCTTCATCGTAATGAAACTGTCAACCAGTCCGATCTGCTGAGGTTTCACTGGGCACTGGACGACTTGAAACAATATAGACCTATACAGCATATTGTCGGATATACCGATTTCTGCGGTTGTCGTATCGTGGTGAACAAGAATGTCCTTATCCCGCGTTCAGAGACCGAGGAAATGGTATGCAGTTTGACATCTATGTACACAGGGCCTATGCGCTGCGCGCTCGACCTCTGCACTGGAAGTGGATGTATCGCTATCTCCCTGAAAAAAAAATTTCCGCAATGCAGTGTCACGGCGGTCGACATCTCTTCTGACGCTTTGAAAACCGCTCGGACAAATGCCACATCAAATAATGTGGAGGTGATGTTTGTGCAGGATGATGTGCTTTGTTTCGATAGAAACAATCCCTACTGCGGACTTGAACCTCCCGACAACGGTTGGGATTTAATCGTTTGCAACCCTCCTTATGTCACCGAGTCCGAAAAATCGTCAATTAACCGTAATGTGCTTGATTATGAGCCTCATCTGGCTCTTTTTGTGCCAGACAGCGACCCGATGCTCTTCTACAGGCATATTGCATCCTTCGCTCTGCATAACATCTCTGCCACTGGTTTGCTTGCAGTCGAAATCAACGAACGCTTTGGCCAATCCGTCCTTAACCTGCTTGATACTCAAGGGTTCGATGCCGTTCTGCACAAGGATTTCCGTATGAAAGAACGGTTTGTAACTGCATCTTTGAAAGCCTCCTCACGCTAAACTCTGCAACTGCCTTTACCCTCACGCGTCTCCACAAGACAGTCGCGGGAAATACTGTGCATGCCCTTTTGTAATAGAATGTATCCTTTAAATCTGCATGCGGGGCGTCGCCCTGTTATCGCAACTTTTTCAACTTGTAACTTCTTATATTCTTGTTCTTAATAAAGAAATTAACAATTTAGTTTGTCAGATAGAAAACTTTTTGTAACTTTGCAAACTCATAATCAACGGAAAGAGGCTTGATTTACCCGTTCAAAGCACTGATCCGTTGAGTGTTGCGAATGCTCACGCGGGAGTCCGTCCTCGTGTCTGGTACATCGCAACACGTTATGACAAAACAATCTGCGAATATATGTCCGCAGCAATATGTTAAGCTAAAGAAACACAAAAAAGAACAATGAGTACATTAAGCTACAAGACAATCTCTGCAAACAAGAACACCGTCGCAAAGGAGTGGGTTCTTGTCGATGCCGAGAACCAGACGGTTGGCCGTTTGGCTACAAGAGTCGCCAACATTTTGAGAGGCAAGACCAAACCTTGCTTTACACCTCATGTGGACTGTGGTGACAATGTGATAATTATCAACGCCGAGAAAATCGTCTTCACGGGTAAAAAGATGACCGATAAGATCTATCAGCGCTACACTGGTTATCCGGGCGGTCAGCGCGAAACCACGCCCGCTAAGATCTTGGCTACCCACCCGGAACGCGTCCTCGAACACGCTATCCGCGGCATGCTCCCCAAAAACCGTCTTGGCGACGCGCTTTACCGTAACCTCTATATCTATGCAGGTTCCGAGCATCCCCACCAGGGCCAGAATCCTAAAGTCATCAACATTAACGACATCAGATAAGCATTATGGCAGAAGTTATCAATACAATAGGTAGAAGAAAAACCGCCGTGGCTCGCATTTATATGAAACCCGGTAACGGCGATATCAAGGTCAACGGACGCGACTATAAAGAGTATTTCACCACTGGCCCGCTTCAGTACATCGTCAACCAGCCCCTTATGGTGGCCAACGCCGAAGGCAAATGGGACATCAAGGCTAACCTCGATGGCGGTGGAATTACCGGTCAGGCTCAAGCTTTGCGTATGGCTATCGCCCGCGCTCTCTGTGAGAACAACATCGAGGATCGTCCTGCACTGAAAAAGGAAGGCTTCCTCATGCGCGACCCCCGTATGGTCGAACGTAAGAAACCCGGCCAGCCCAAAGCCCGTAAGCGCTTCCAGTTCAGCAAGCGTTAACAAATTCGCAAGTTTAGTATCCAAATCGCCGAGACGCTCCGTCCGGTTGCTCTCCTGCTTTCTCCCGCGTTAGCGGACAAATCGGACAATCCATTAAATTCATCTTGCGGTTTCTCTCCGCTCCACATGGAAGGACTACTCTGCGATTGGTTTTTAGGAATGTAAACAAATTATAACAAAATGACAGAACTGAAATTCGAAGAACTGCTTGAGGCCGGTTGCCACTTCGGTCACCTCAAGCGCAAATGGAACCCCAAAATGGCTCCCTACATTTTCAAGGAGCACAACGGTATCCATGTGATTGACCTGCAAAAGACCATTGTCAAGGCCGATGAAGCCGCAAATGCTCTCAAACAGATCGCAAAATCTGGCAAGAAAATCCTTTTTGTGGCTACAAAGAAACAGGCTAAAGACGTTGTTTCCGAGATGGTGAAAACCGTCGATATGCCCTTTGTCACCGAGCGTTGGCCTGGCGGTATGCTCACCAACTTCGAGACTATCCGCAAGGCTATCAAAAAGATGAACAACCTCGACCAGATGATGAAAGACAAGGTGTTCAATAGCATCTCCAAACGTGAGCGCCTTCAAGTGCAGCGTGAACGTGCTAAACTCGACAAGAACTTGGGAAGTATCGCCGACCTTACCCGTCTGCCGAGTGCCCTTTTCGTGATTGATATCCAGAAAGAGCATATTGCCGTAGCCGAGGCCCGTCGCCTCAATATCCCGACTTTCGCTCTCGTCGATACCAACTGCAACCCCGAACTTATCGACTATCCTATCCCTGCCAACGACGACGCCTCCAAGTCAATTGCGGCCATTCTGAAACACATGGTCGAAGCCATTCAGGAAGGTTTGAACGAACGCATGATGGACAAGGAGTCTGTCAAGGATGAAAAGGATGCCAACGAGGAGTCTGCCGCCGAAGCACCCGCAAAGACCACGCGTCCGCGCAGAAACCGCACACCTAAGGCCGATACCGAGTCTCCTAAGGCCGAGGCGTCCGAACAACCTGCCGAAAAAAAGGACGAGGAATAATTCAACTGTAATTTCACATCAACCGATTGGCAGAATTGTGCCAATCGGTTTTTTCAAATAAATAAAAAGACTTTCAATTATGGCAAATATTACTGCAAAACAAGTACAGGATCTCCGTGCCATCACCGGTGTAGGTATGATGGACTGCAAAAAGGCTCTGGTCGAGTGTGATGGCGATTTCGACAAAGCTATCGACTACCTTCGCCAAAAAGGTCAAAAAATGGCCGCCAAACGTGCCGACCGCGATGCCAACGAGGGCTGCGTACTCGCCAAGAGCAACGGCTCTTTCGGTGCTGTCATTATGGTGAGCTGTGAGACCGATTTCGTGGCGACTAACGCCGGATTCGTCGATTTCACCACATCTATAATCGACAATGCAATGGCCAAGAACCTCAAAACAAAGGATGAGGTTATGGCTATGCTGATCGACGGTCGTGCCGTGGCTGACCTTATCACCGATCAAATCGCTAAAATCGGCGAAAAAATCGAGTTGGCTCACTACGAAACTGTTGAGGCTGCAAAGGTGTATGCTTATGTTCACCCTGGCAACCGCATGGCTGCCATAGTGGGTATGAATAAGGATGGTTTCGACGAGGTCGGTCATGGCATTGCTATGCAGGTGGTCGCTATGCGCCCCCTCGCTGTCGATCCAGACAGCATACCGCAGGCCACAAAGGACAACGAGCTTAAGGTCGCTGTCGAGAAAACCAAAGAGGAACTTGTCGCCAAGGCCGTCGACGCTGCTCTCAAAAAGGCTGGCATTAACCCCGCTCACGTTGACAGCGACGAACACATCAACTCCAATATGGCCAAGGGTTGGATTACTGAGGAACAGGCCGAACAAGCTCGCAAAATAAAAATGGAAGAGGCTGAAAAAAAGGCCGCATCGCTCGACGACAAGATGATCCACAACATCGCCAACGGGCGTCTCAACAAGTTCTTCCAGGAAAACACTCTTCTTTTTCAGGAAAGCATCATGGAAAGCAAAATGACTGTGAAGGACTATATTGCCCATGCCGACAAGGATTTGAAATGCACCTGCTTCAAGCGTCTCGAACTCGGTGCATAAAAATGTATTCCATTATGAAAACGGCAGCGTGTCACACGTTGCCGTTTTTTTTTTACAAAAATGCCCGAAAATGCGATGGCCGAGGTCAGCAAGACACCATGTGGGATTTTATTTGTATATTTGTTGTTTAAAATTGGCTGTCAACAAGCGTAAATAATCACATAAATCATTGAAATTATGGCAAAAGAAGATGTAGATGCTTTGAAACTTGAAAAACTCAAAATTTTGCAAAGCACTCTTGACAAGATTGAAAAAAGCTATGGAAAAGGTTCAATAATGAAGTTGGGTGACCGCCCCGACGAATCTCTTGAGGTTATACCGACCGGAAGTATCGCTTTGGATGCGGCTCTCGGCGTGGGCGGCTTCCCCAAAGGAAGGGTAATCGAAATCTTTGGTCCTGAATCGTCGGGTAAAACCACATTGGCTATCCATGTAATTGCCGAAGCCCAGAAAAAGGGTGGCATCGCGGCTTTTATTGACGCCGAGCATGCTTTCGACAGCTTCTATGCAAAAAAACTTGGCGTGGATATAGAAAATCTTTTAGTCTCTCAGCCCGACAACGGTGAGCAGGCTCTTGAAATTGCCGACAACCTAATCCGTTCAGGCGCTATTGATATTATTGTTATCGACTCTGTTGCTGCTCTCACTCCAAAAGCTGAAATCGATGGCGAAATGGGCGACAGCAAAATGGGTTTGCAAGCCCGCCTGATGAGCCAGGCCATGCGTAAACTTACGGCCACGATAAGCAAGACGGGCTGCTGTTGTATTTTCATCAACCAGTTGCGTGAGAAACTTGGCGTATTGTTCGGCAATCCAGAAACCACCACGGGCGGCAACGCGTTGAAGTTTTACGCCTCGGTGCGCATCGACATCCGCCGCACGCAGGCTATCAAAGACGGCGACCGTAATATAGGCAACCGCGTTAAAGTGAAAGTGGTTAAAAACAAAGTGGCCCCTCCGTTCCGCGTTTGCGAGTTTGATCTGATGTTTGGTGAAGGTATTTCTAAAATTGGCGAAATTATTGACCTCGGTGTCGAACACGGCATCATCAAGAAAAGCGGCTCATGGTTCAGCTATGGCGAAACAAAGTTGGCTCAGGGGCGTGAGGCCTTGAAACAATTGCTGAAAGATAATGAGGAGCTGTCTGTCGAGCTTGAGGGCAAAGTGCGTGAGGCCATGAAAGACGCGCCCATGGAAGAGTAATCGGTTTGGCAGCATGGCTCCATGTTAGCTCCGATTGTCTTTCCTCATCTTATATATAACACAGTTCAAAACAAGACAATATGAAAAAAATTATTACGGCTCTTATAGCCATTGTCTTTGGTGTGTCTCTTTATGCCCAAACCGACAGTGTGACGGTTCCAACGAAAGCGGATAGCATACAACACTCTGCATACGTCCTTCAGCAAGCCAGACAGGATGCAGCCGCTCCTGATAGCATTCCCACGGAACAGGTGCGCAATTTGTCGCGCAGGCAACAGATGAAGTATTTTGGACACGACTTCTCAACGTGGTTCCTTGAAGTGAAATATCTTTATGGTCGGCGAGATAGGGCTATTGGCCTTAACTTAAGCTATGTGCCGAATATATTGGGTGTCTATGGCACATTTATGAATGGTGTCAACGCCTATTGGGGGTCTGCCGGTATTGTCTACCGTTTCTCAAACATCCAAAATAGGGTGGACTTTCAGGCCTATGCCGGATTTGTGGCCGGATATGGCTATGGCGCAGAGGTCGGTTTGCGTCTGGCCCGTGTTAATCGTCATCGTAAGGCCTTCAGTTGGGTTAGCGTTTCGATAGGTGCTGCAATAACCAACTATGGTTCATTTGTCAGTTGTGGCTTAAGTCTGCCTTTTGGCGCCCCTGCATCCGCTGTGTGTCTGTTTTAAACTCCTTGCAATGCATGAAATTGATGAGCAGCGCGAGGAGCTGCAAGTTCAGGAGAAATACGAGGAGTTAATCGCGGCCTGTCGGCTAATCAAGGTGCTGACACCGCAGGAAGAGGAAGATATCTTCCGCGCCTATGCCATTGCCAAGCAGGCTCACAGTGGCACTCGTCGCAAGTCGGGCGAGCTGTACATTTTCCATCCTTTGGCTGTTGCGCTGATTGCTGTCAAAGAGGTGGGTCTGGGTCCGACGGCTGTGATTTGTGCCTTGCTGCACGATGTGGTCGAGGACACGGAGATAACGCTCGATAACATACGTATGCTCTTTGGTGACAGGGTCGCTACTGTTGTCGACGGTGTCACCAAAATAGAGGATGTCATAGAGATACATCAAAGCGAATCGAAACAGGCCGAAAACTACCGTAAGATTCTCCTCTCAATGTGCCGCGACGCATATGTCATCTTCCTCAAACTCTGTGACCGACTGCACAATATGCGCACCCTTGAGTCTATGAAAGACACAAAAAAACTGGCCATCTCGAGCGAAACACAATATATTTACATTCCCCTTGCCCATCGTCTCGGTCTCTATAATATCAAGACCGAACTGGAAGAGCTGGTGATGAAGTATACCAACCCTGAAAAGTATAACGAAATCTCCAACAAAATTGCCGAAAATGCTGGCACGGAACAAAAGTTGAAAGAATGTCTCACCAAACCCCTCTGCAAGATGCTTGATGCGGCTGGTTTGAAATATCAAATCAAGACACGCGTGAAGTCGGTATATTCTTGTTGGAAAAAAATGCAAAACAAGGGGGTGACATTCGATGAAATTTTCGATCTTTACGCCATGCGTGTAATTCTCACCGTCGATCGCGAAGATTGGATGAGCGACAAGGATTACAAACAGCGTGAGAAAGACGAATGTTTCAAGGTCTACAGCATATTGACCAGTAAGGAAAACGGTGGCTTTGTCCCTAACGAAAGCCGTTTCCGTGACTGGATTACCAACCCCAAGGTCAATGGCTATGAGTCGCTTCAAACAACTGTGATGACAAGCATAGGCAAGTGGGTCGAGATACAGATTCGCACACAGCGTATGGACAACATCGCTGAAAAGGGTATGGCAGCACATTTCCTTTATAAAGAAGCTCACCCTGAGGCAGCCATCGCCAACAACCCTATGGAGGAATGGCTTCAAAGTATCCGCAACACTTTCGAAAACACCGAAAAAAGCGTTATCGATCAAGTTCAGGAGTTCAAGGAGTCTCTCTACACTAATGAGATTTACCTCTTCACCCCCAAGGGCAAGGTGGTGAAAATGCCAGCTCATTCCACTGTGCTGGATTTTGCCTTTGCCATACATACCGACATTGGCATCCACTGTATCGGTGCAAAAGTCAACTCAAGGGTCGTTCCTGTCAGTTTTACCCTCCATTCGGGCCAGCAGGTGCAAATCCTGACTTCAAAAAAATCAACACCTACACCCGACTGGGTTGACATTGTCAAAACCGCCCGCGCAAAAGAACGTATAAAGGAGTATCTGCACGAACAAAAGAAACGTTACCAGCAACTGGGAGAGGAAAAACTAAAAAAAGACATCTCTGCTTTGGGTCTGCAATATAATATCGAAACCCTGCAGCATATCAAACGATACTTTGGAATTACCAGCGAAGTGGAGCTTTACTACAGAATTGCCAGTGGCGCTATCGGAAGCCACGAAATTGCACAAAGTCTCGGCAAGGCCCGACGCACTCCGCAGATGATGTTCCTTGGTGCTTACAAAGACATTTTTGAGAGTGGTGGCAATCCTATAACATCTACATACGCCGATACAAGTCGCTCTTTTGTGGTGGATAGTTCGTATCAGCAATTGCACACCGAAACAGCCAATTGCTGCAAACCTATACAAGGTGATGCCGTGGTGGGTATCATGTCCGATGACAAAATTATTATCCACCGCACCAATTGCAAGGTAGCTATGGACGAGATGGCAAAACATGAAAACCGGATTGTCCGTGCCAAGTGGCGTCAGGGCGAAAAAGTTTCCCTTCTTACCGGCATCTCTCTCACTGCCATTGACCGCAAGGGACTTCTGCAAGATCTTACAAAACTCATTTCCGAGGAACTGGACCTCAACATGCGTGCCATTACACTTGAGGCCTCCGAAGGCATCGGAAGAGGTATTATCATGCTATATGTCAATAATTTGTCTGGCTTGAACAGCCTGATTGACAAGATAAAGGCAATTGATGGCGTTGAAGATGTAAGAAGGCTTTGACCTTTTCTATAATTATGGATTAGTATGTCGGAACCCCAATGGTTATGGATTCTCAGTTGAAACAGCAAACGCTTGATGCTTTCTCTAATTTGTGCGACATTCTCGACCGTCTGCGCCTTGAATGTCCGTGGGACAGTGTGCAAACCATATCGAGCTTGCGATATTTAACCATTGAAGAAGTCTATGAACTCAGCGATGCAATTCTCAACCTCGACACACAAGGCGACGACAATCTGAAAAAGGAGCTTGGTGATATAATTATGCATATAGTCTTCTATGCCAAAATAGCCGAGGACGAGGGCCGGTTTACACTCAAGGACGTTCTGGATGCCATATCCCAAAAGCTCATATCACGCCATCCGCGTATCTTTGGAGTATCGGACGACTCGTCTGAAATGGGAAAAACCGTGAAGTGCAACCAAACGTGGGAGCAACTTAAAATGCGTGAGGGTCGCAAATCTGTTATGGAGGGCGTACCCGTTGCTCTGCCCACCCTCGAAAAGGCCATGAGAATACAGGAAAAAGCCAGTGGCATAGGATTCGATTTCGCAAATGCTGACGAGGCTCTCGCAAAACTAAAGGAGGAATATGCCGAATTTTGCGATTCCTATTCAGAAGATGAGTTTGGTGATTTGTTGTTTGCACTTGTCAAGTGGGGTGCCATGAAAGGTATTAATGCAGATGATGCACTTAGTAAAACAAACCTGAAATTTATACAACGTTTCAAGCTGATGGAACAGGCTGCGGTATCGCACGGGAAATCTCTTTCTGAAATGGACAGATATGAAATGATTGCTCTATGGAACGAAACAAAAAAACATTCGCCGTGCGAGTGACAATCCTTTCGCAATTGTAACATGCAGGACACATACAGAACCATTTCAACCTATTCGGAAGGTCTTTACAAGGAAAAAGGAAGCAAGTTTCTCGCTTTCGCATGGCATGTGGAAAACGAGGATGATGTGAAGTCCCATCTGGCAGAGCTTCGAAAAAAATATTTCGATGCCAGGCATCACTGCTATGCATACTCAATTGGTGCCACCCGCTCTGCATTCCGTATGAACGATGACGGTGAACCGTCTGGCACTGGTGGCAAACCTATCTATGGACAATTGCTCTCATTCAATCTGACCGACATCTTGGTTGTGGTGGTGAGATATTTTGGTGGCGTATTGCTTGGAACCTCAGGTTTGGCTAATGCATACAAGTCCGCAACGAGAGAGGCCTTGTCTGCCGCAACTGTTGTGGAGTGTACAATCAATCATCGTTACGAGATAGGTTTCAAATATGAGCTTATGAACGATGTGATGCACATCCTTAAAGAGAACAATCTGACACCAAAACGTCAGCAATTCGACATGCAGTGCAAAATGGAGTTCAACGTCCGATTACGTGATAGCGAGCGCATAAGAACGCAGTTCGAGAGATTATCTGGATGCACAATTTCGTTATTGCCATAAAGTTAAGATTTACTTCTCAATGTTTAAATATCAATCTACATGAGCGACAAAATATTAGACCAGCTTAACGCGGCACAGCGCGAAGCCGCTGCCTGCATCGAGGGTCCCGTAATGATTATTGCTGGCGCAGGGTCGGGCAAAACCCGTACGCTCACATATCGCATTGCACACCTGATAGAAACAGGGGTTGACCCGTTCAACATTCTTGCACTGACCTTCACCAACAAGGCTGCTGGCGAGATGAAGGAACGTATAGTCAACCTGGTGGGAACCAGTGCCAAGGATATATGGATGGGCACGTTCCATTCCGTTTTCGCACGCCTGCTTCGCGCCGAGGCCGACAAGTTGGGCTATATACGTAGCTTCACTATCTACGATAACGACGACTCAAAGTCTCTGATTAAGTCTATCGTGAAAAACCTCAACCTGGACCCAAAGGCCTATAGCCCTGGCTACGTGCTTAACCGTATCTCTATGGCAAAGAGCAACCTGATTGGCCCTGAAGACTATTTCAATAACCCAGAAATCATGCAGACCGA
Organism: uncultured Bacteroidales bacterium; assembly: GCA_905235855.1. GTDB lineage: Bacteria > Bacteroidota > Bacteroidia > Bacteroidales > P3 > Colimorpha. The sequence continues at coordinate 34,393 of CAJONE010000006.1, read as the reverse complement.
CATCACGGCCAAACGCCCCGAAATAGGTCAGATTTACAGCATCTATAACAAGCGTTTGCGCAATGCTATGGCCATGGACTTCGACGACCTGCTTTTCAACATGAATGTTCTTCTGCGTGACTTCCCCGATGTCTTGTTGAAGTACCAAAACCGCTTTCTGCATATCTTGGTCGACGAGTATCAAGACACGAACTACAGCCAGTACCTTATCGTAAAAAAACTCGCGGCAAGGTTCGAAAACATCTGCGTCGTAGGTGACGACGCACAGAGCATATATGCTTTCAGGGGCGCAAACATTCAGAACATATTTAATTTCAAGCGCGACTACCCCAATATGCACCTCTTTAAGCTGGAGCAAAACTACCGCTCCACACAGAATATCGTCAATGCTGCTAACTCTATCATCTCCAATAACCGTGACCAGATAGAAAAATCTATCTGGACCGACAACCGTCAAGGCAATCCCCTACGCCTTATCCGTGCATCCGATGAGCGCGACGAAGGCAATAAAGTGGCTAACTCGATTCAAAACGAGCGACTTGCAAATGACCTGGAATACAGGGATTTCGCCATTCTCTACCGCACTAATGTCCAGTCGCGGGCCATCGAGGAGGCCTTGCGTAAAATGAATATTCCGTATCGCATATACCAGGGCCTCTCGTTCTATGGTCGCAAGGAAATCAAGGATGTCTTGGCCTATATGCGCATTGTGGTCAATAACCATGATGATGAGTCTCTCGTCCGTGTAATAAACTATCCTCCTCGCGGAATAGGACAAGCTTCGCTCGACAAAATACGCATCGCCGCAAACAACCATGATGTTAGCGTATGGACTGTAATCGAGAATATCAGGGATTTTGGCCTCGGTATCACAAGCTCGTCCGAACGGCATATTGAAGACTTTGTCACGATGATAAAGCGTTTCACTTCCAGCATCTATAATACGGATGCTTACGAACTGGCGTGTCAAGTGCTGATCGCATCTGGCTTGGAACGTCATCTTCGTGACGACGATGACCCCGACAACCCTAACCGGATCGAGAATATTGAGGAACTGCTCAACGCTATTAAGGAATTTTGCGACAAAGAAGACGAGATAACTCCCGAAAAGCAGGACACAAACGATTCGCACGAACTGAAAACTCTCGATCAGTTCCTTCAGCAGGTGCTGCTTCTTACCTCCGAGGACAAAGACAAAAACGACTCAAACAAGGTTTCTATGATGACTGTCCATGCCGCCAAGGGTCTGGAGTTTCCGTATGTTTATGTCGTGGGTATGGAGGAAAATCTCTTCCCGTCATTCATATCCATCTCTTCGAGACCTGAACTCGAAGAGGAACGCCGCTTGTTCTATGTCGCTGTGACAAGAGCTGAACGACAATTGACACTATCCTACGCGCAGACCCGCTATCAGTATGGTCAGCAGTCGTATCAGGAATTGAGCCGCTTTGTCGAAGAAATTGACAGCCGTTACATTGAAATGCCTGCACGTCACAAAACCCTTCCGGAGGTGGGCGAGTTGCCACGCGCATTCTTCAATGCCGGCAAAGCCAAGCAGGTCGTAACTAAAACGCGCAGACAGCAAGAAAGCCCAACGATAAAACATGGCCCCACACAGGGCAACTCCCCTGCCGAAATTAACCGCATACAGACGGGCATGAATGTTGGACACAGTAAGTTTGGTCGTGGTAAAGTCCTCTCTGTTGAAGGTGAGGGCGACAGCCGTAAAGCTATAGTATTTTTTGAAGGGGTGGGACAGAAACAGCTTCTGCTCAAATTTGCAAAATTGACAATAGAGGAATGAAAATTGTCTTACAACGTGTAACACGGGCTTCGGTAATGGTAGACAACCATATTGTGGGTTCTATCGGGCATGGCCTGTTGCTTCTCGTCGGCATTGAGAATGCTGACGGTGATGATGATATCGAATGGCTTTGCCAAAAAATTGTCAAAATCCGCCTGTTCAACGACAGCGAGGGTGTTATGAACTTGCCGATTCTCTCATTGGCCGATACTGGCATACTGGTCGTAAGTCAGTTCACTCTTATGGCCAGCACACGGAAGGGTAACAGGCCAAGCTACATTCGCGCTGCTCGTCCGGAGATAGCAGTAACCATATACGAAAGATTTGTTCAGCGTCTGAACCAGCTCTTCGGTCGCCCTGTACAAACTGGACAATTCGGCGCCGACATGCAGGTTGAACTTGTTAACGATGGCCCTGTAACTATAATCATCGATTCGAAAGACAGACTTTGACGTTAATCTCTGTGCCTGTTCCTTGATGCGTTTTTTGTAGTGGAAACTTCAACAAAACCTCAAATATTACCCCCATTCTTTGTCTTTTTTTTATTAACAACTTAAAGCATAAAATAAAAAATATACTTTGTATATCGTGAAAAAACAGAGAGATAGCATTCGAAATGAAATTATTTTCATTAAAATGTTTGGTGGATAAATAATAATTTGTATCTTTGCAAACTCAAAACAAAAAGAGTTGTTTGAAAATTTGACAAAGCCGATGTAACTCAGTTGGTAGAGTAGCTGATTTGTAATCAGCCTGTCGGGGGTTCGAGTCCCTTCATCGGCTCCCGAAACAATAGGGTTCGTTGACGTTTTGGGGGAGTCGCATAGCGGCAATTGCAACAGACTGTAAATCTGTCCTCTTCGGAGTTCATTGGTTCGAGTCCAATCTCCCCCACGACCAGAAAGAATGCAAGCGGAAGTAGCTCATTTGGTAGAGCGATAGCCTTCCAAGCTATAGGTGGCGGGTTCGAGCCCCGTCTTCCGCTCACAATAAAAAAGCGGGGGCAAGCAAGAGATTCGCCTGACTTCCTTAAAAAGCTGCAGTAGCTCAGCTGGTAGAGCGCATCCTTGGTAAGGATGAGGTCACCGGTTCAAATCCGGTCTGTAGCTCTTGTTTTTGTAAAAATATGAGGACGGGTTTGTTCGCCCGCCCTCTGTAAATGTGAAAGTTATACCAATTGTTAACATTTAATACGTATTAAAATGGCAAAAGAAAAATTCGAACGCACTAAACCGCACGTCAACATCGGTACTATTGGCCACGTTGACCATGGTAAGACCACCCTCACAGCCGCTATCACCCAGGTGTTGGCTAAGAAGGGTCTTTCCGAAATCAAATCATTCGACTCCATCGACTCCGCTCCGGAAGAAAAAGAACGTGGTATCACTATCAATACCGCTCACGTTGAATACCAGACCGAGGCTCGTCACTATGCCCACGTCGACTGCCCAGGTCACGCTGACTATGTGAAGAATATGGTTACAGGTGCTGCTCAGATGGACGGCGCTATCCTCGTTGTGGCTGCTACCGACGGTCCTATGCCACAGACTCGTGAGCACATCCTGCTCGCACGTCAGGTTGGTGTGCCTCAGCTTGTCGTTTTTATGAACAAGTGCGACCTCGTCGACGATCCCGAGCTTCTCGACCTCGTTGAAATGGAAATCCGTGAGCTTCTCAGCTCCTACGATTTCGACGGCGACAATATCCCGGTTATCCGTGGCTCCGCTCTCGCCGCCCTTAACGACGAAGACCCCAATGGTATGGGTGTTACCGCTGTTACCAAGCTGATGGAAGCTGTCGACACTTGGATCCCCGAACCTGTTCGTTTGGTTGATAAGGACTTCCTCATGCCTGTCGAAGACGTTTTCTCAATCACTGGACGCGGTACGGTTGCTACTGGTCGTATCGAGACCGGTATCATCAAAACTGGCGACGCAGTTGATATCATTGGTATGGGTGCCGAAAAACTCAAATCCACTGTTACAGGTGTCGAGATGTTCCGCAAGATTCTTGACGAAGGTGAAGCTGGCGATAACGTGGGTCTTCTGCTCCGCGGTATCGACAAGGACGAAATCCGTCGCGGTATGGTTATCGCCAAACCCGGTTCGGTTCATCCTCACAAGAAATTCGAGGCAGCTGTCTATATCCTGAAAAAGGAAGAAGGTGGACGTCACACCCCGTTCAAAGACAACTATCGTCCGCAGTTCTACTTCCGCACCACTGACGTGACCGGTACTATACATCTCCCAGAAGGTCGCGAAATGGTTATGCCTGGCGACAACTTGACCATCACCGTTGAGCTTATCAGCGAAATCGCTCTCAACGAGAACCTCCGCTTCGCTATCCGCGAGGGTGGCCGCACGGTGGGCTCTGGTCAGGTGACCAAGATTATCGAATAATATCTGTTCGATATAAAGGGGGCCTTTCTCGCCCCCTTCACAGGGGCATAGTTTAATGGCAGAATGGCGGTCTCCAAAACCGTAGATGGGAGTTCGATTCTCTCTGCCCCTGCAAAAGAACCTCAATCGGTTCTATTGCGCATAAATAACTAGTTATACGAAATGTCGAAATTCACTAATTACGTCAGAGAAAGCTACGACGAACTTGTTCACAAGGTTTCGTGGCCCACTTTCAAGGAACTCCAGAATAGCGCCGTGGTGGTTGCTGTGGCGGCTTTGATTCTTGCTATTATCGTTTTCCTTATGGATGTGGTTTTTGGTGTGCAGGGCATCAAGGACAACGAAGGCATGGGGTTCTGGAAAGGTTTGTTGGGATTCTTCTATTCTCTCATCGTCAATTGATAGTTTCATCCGCCGGATCCAAGCTTCGCCTTGCTTCCCAATTTTTTATTGAGGCCTTGGCTCCGACACCCTGGACGATGACAGGATTTAGAATAAGTTCACTGTTTTCACAAGTTCTACGACATTATGGATAAACAAGCTACCAAATGGTATGTCGTCCGTGCCATCAGCGGCAAGGAGAAAAAGGCTAAGGAGTATATTGAGGCCGAAATGGTCAAGCGCGGCTGGTCCGAGGATGTCCCTCAGGTCTTGGTTCCTACTGAACCCGTTGTCTCCATTCGCAATGGCAAAAAGGTTGTAAAGGAGCGCAACAGCTTACCTGGATATGTCTTGGTTGAGGCTGCATTGCGTGACGAAATCATTCCCGTGATACAAAACCTTCCTAATGTCTTGGACTTTTTGCGTGATGTCGGCGGAAAACCGATCCCCATGCGTCAGCCCGAAATTAACCGGATTCTTGGCAATATGGACGATATGATGTTGACCGGCGATGCCGTTATGGAACGTTTCATAATCGGCGAATCCGTGAAAGTGGTTGACGGCCCGTTCAGCAGTTTTGAGGGGGTTGTTGAAGATGTTAATGAGGAGAAGAAAAAACTCAAAGTCACCGTTAAAATCTTCGGACGCAAGACCCCTCTCGAACTTGGCTTCAACCAAGTGTCGAAAGCATAGTGAACACACAGTAGTTACGTACTGTAAAAAAGTTTAACTAACGCATTAAAATTTAATCTAAATGGCAAAAGAAGTTGCAGGATTGATTAAATTGCAAATCAAAGGCGCTGCCGCCAACCCGGCTCCTCCTGTAGGACCAGCTCTCGGCGCTAAGGGTGTCAACATTATGGAGTTCTGCAAGCAGTTCAATGCTCGCACGCAGGATCAAGCTGGAAAAGTTGTTCCGGTCATCATAACTGTTTACACTGATAAGTCCTTTGATTTTGTAATCAAAACTCCGCCTGTGGCCGTTCAGCTCAAGGAACTCTCCAAGGCTCAGAAAGGCTCTGCCGAGCCTAACCGTGTCAAGGTGGCCTCCGTCACTTGGGAGCAGGTTCGTCAGATTGCCGAGGCCAAAATGCCCGACCTTAACTGCTTCACCATCGAATCAGCTATGAGCATGGTGGCCGGCACGGCTCGCAGCATGGGTATCACCGTCACCGGTGAGAATCCTCTCGCGAAGTAATCAATCTAATTGGGAAACCGTGGTAGCACATTTATCGCATGTGCGATGACCACAAAAAACAATCAAAATGGCAAAATTAACTAAAAAGCAGAAAGAAGCTTTAGCCAAATTTGACAAAACTCAACTTTATAGCCTGGAAGAGGCTGTTGAAATTGTCAAGAAAATCACTTACACGAAATTCGACGCTTCTGTCGACATTGATGTCCGTTTAGGCGTTGACCCCCGCAAGGCCAACCAGATGGTACGTGGCAGTGTGACGCTGCCTCACGGCACTGGAAAGACTGTGCGTGTCCTCGTGTTGTGTACCCCCGACAAGGAGGAAGAGGCTAAAGCCGCCGGAGCCGACTACTACGGCCTCGACGAATACATTACCAAAATCAAGGGCGGTTGGACGGATGTTGATGTTATCATCACTATGCCCAGCTGTATGCCTAAGATTGGTGCGCTCGGACGCATCCTCGGACCACGTGGCCTTATGCCGAACCCTAAAACCGGCACTGTGACTATGGAGGTCGGGAAGGCGGTTCAGGAGGCAAAAGCCGGTAAAATCGATTTCAAGGTCGATAAGTTCGGTATAATCCACACCGCCGTCGCCAAGGTTTCATTCGACAGCCAAAAAATTGTTGACAATGCCCGTGAGGTTCTCCAGGCTATCATCAAGCTCAAACCTGCTGCCGCAAAGGGTACCTATGTCAAGAGCATAGCTATCTCCAGCACTATGAGCGCTGGTGTCAAAGTTGATACCAAAGCTGCTTCCATCTAAGGTTAATGTATTTTTTCGGCTACAGCCGGTTATCTTTAAAACAGTAATCAAACATTATGAGAAAAGAACAGAAAGACCAGCTGATTGACGCTTTGTGTGAAGAGATAAAGTCTTTTCCGCATCTCTACATTGCCGACATCGGAGGCTTGAACTCGGTTCAGACCAGCAAGCTTCGTCGTGCAGCTTTCCGCAAGGAGGTCAAGCTGGAAGTTGTCAAGAACACTCTTCTCATCAAGGCTATGGAAAAGTCGGGTTTCGACTACTCCGAGCTCTTTCCGGTGATTAAGGGTGAAACTTCCATAATGCTATCCAACACCAACAATGCACCCGCCAAGCTTATCAAGGAGTTCCGTACGGCCAACAAAAATGCCGAGAAACCTTTGCTTAAAGGTGCTTACGTTGAGGAGTGTTTCTATGTCGGCGAACAGCATCTTGACGCACTTGTCAATATCAAGTCCAAGAACGAGCTTATCGCCGATGTTGTCGCACTTCTGCAGTCGCCCGTCAAGAACGTCATCTCTCAACTTCAATCGGGTGCCAACTCTATCACTGGTGTGCTGAAGACTTTGGAAGAAAAAGCTGAATAACAATCATCCACATGTGGCCGACCACCACACTGAACGGTCAAAAATTTTCAATTATTTTTGTAAAACATTTAAAACAAACAAATATCATGGCAGATATCAAAGCTATCGCTGAAGAACTGGTTAACTTGACAGTTAAAGAAGTAAAAGAACTCACTGACCTTCTCAAAGAAGAGTACGGTATTGAACCCGCTGCAGCCGCTGTTGCAGTAGCAGCTCCCGCCGCTGGTGGCGCCGCCGCAGCCGCCGAGGAAAAGACCTCTTTCGACGTTATCCTCAAGGGTGTGCCTGATGCTACCAAGAAACTCGCTGTTGTGAAGGCTGTCAAAGATCTCGCAAGCCTTGGCCTGAAAGAGTCTAAGGAACTTGTCGATGGTGCTCCCAAGCCTGTCAAGGAAGGCGTCACCAAGGACGAGGCCGATGCTCTCAAGAAAGCTCTCGAAGAGGCTGGTGCCGAGGTCGAGGTTAAATAGTGTTGAAACTATTTGATTTCACAAAGGAATAGGGCCTCCGACTTGCTCGGAGTGCCTATTCCTTGTTGCTTTGAACCCTGTACGCGGCCGCAGCTGTGCGCATCCATAGCCTTTTTGCGCCGGTTCCATTCTTCAAGACTATCTATATTTTTCAAATTCATTTTTAATAGATATCGCTTTGGCTAAAAAACAACCCACCGTAGTAAATTTTGCATCTGTTCGCAAATTTGATTACCCGGATTTTCTTGATATTCAGCTTAAATCGTTTCAGGATTTTTTCCAGTTAGAGACCAATCCCGACAATCGTTTGGATGAGGGTCTTTTCAAGGTATTCAAAGAGAATTTCCCCATCTCGGATGCACGAAACAATTACACATTAGAATTTTTAGACTACTATATTGACCCGCCGAGATACACTATTGAGGAGTGTATTGAGCGTGGCCTGACCTATAGTGTGCAACTTAGGGCCAAGTTGCGTCTCTCCTGCAATGATCCAGAAAATGTGGACTTTAGGGTGACGGACGAATCTGTTTATCTTGGACAGATTCCTTATATGACGCCAAAGGGTACTTTTGTTATCAACGGGGCGGAGCGTGTGGTTGTCTCGCAGCTCCACCGTTCTCCGGGTGTCTTTTTCGGTACACAGTTCCATTCAAACGGCACCCAGCTATACTCTGCACGTATTATTCCTTTCCGTGGCAGTTGGATGGAATTTACCACCGACATCAATAATGTGATGTATGCTTACATCGACCGTAAGAAAAAACTGCCTATCACTACGCTCCTTAGGGCTATCGGGTTTGAGTCGGACAAGGATATCCTTGACATTTTCAATCTTGCCGAAGAGGTGAAGGTCTCCAAGGCGAACCTCAAGAAAGTCATAGGGAAAAAACTTGCCGCACGTGTCGTCGACACTTGGATTGAAGATTTCGTTGACGAGGATACCGGCGAGGTCGTTTCAATGGAGCGTACCGAGGTCGCCATCGAGCGCGATGTTGAACTCGATGAGGAAAACATCGAAAAGATACTTGAACTCAACGTCAAGTCGATTCTTGTCAAGAACGAGGAGCGCGACAGTATCGACTATTCGGTAATCTACAACACTCTTAAGAAAGATACAGCCAACAATGCTAAAGAGGCTGTCGAATATATTTACCGCCAGTTGCGCAATGCAGAACCGCCCGATGAGGAGACAGCTCGTGGCATCATCGAAAAATTGTTCTTCTCCGACAAGCGTTATGATCTTGGCATGGTGGGGCGCTATCGTATCAACACGAAACTTAATCTTTCTGTACCCGACGATGTTCGTGTGCTTACGAAAGAGGACATTACTTCCATTATCCAATATCTTATCGAGCTAATCAACCAAAAGGCCGAAGTCGATGATATAGACCATTTGAGCAATCGCCGCATCCGTACTGTCGGCGAGCAGTTGGCCGCTCAGTTCAGTGTTGGTCTTGCCCGCATGTCGCGCACTATACGTGAACGTATGAATGTTCGTGACAACGAAAATTTCAAGGCTGTCGATCTCATCAACGCCAAGACCTTGTCATCGGTAATCAATTCGTTCTTCGGCACAAACCAGCTCAGCCAGTTTATGGATCAGACTAACCCTCTGGCTGAAATCACCCACAAGCGCCGTATTTCGGCCCTTGGCCCTGGCGGTCTGTCGCGCGAACGAGCCGGCTTCGAGGTTCGCGATGTTCACTACACTCACTACGGTCGTCTTTGCACTATTGAGACACCCGAAGGTCCCAACATCGGTCTTATCTCTTCTCTGTGTGTGTATGCAAAAATCAATAACCTTGGTTTTATCGAGACCCCATACCAGCGCGTGGTAAATGGTCAGGTACAGTTAAACGAAGCTCCTATATATCTCTCTGCCGAGGCGGAAGAAAACAAAACTGTTGCACAGGCAACTACGCGTCAGGACGAGAAAGGCAATATTCTTGACTCTAAGGTAAAGGTTCGCCGTCAGGCCGACTTCCCCATAGTTTCGCCCGAGGAAATTGACCTCATCGACATTGCTTCAAACCAGATTGCGTCTATTGCCGCTTCGCTAATTCCGTTCCTCGAACACGACGATGCCAACCGTGCCCTTATGGGTTCGAACATGATGCGTCAGGCTGTCCCGTTGCTCAATCCTGAAATTCCGCTGGTCGGAACTGGAATTGAGAAAGCTGTGGCCGAAGACAGCCGTGTGCTGCTCAACGCTGAAGCTGATGGCGTAGTCGAGTATGTCGATTCTACCAAAATAGTCATACGGCACAAACGTTCAGAGACCGAACGTCTTGTAAGTTTCGAGGACGATCTCAAGGAATATAAGCTCACAAAATATCAGCGAACCAACCACAGTACAGCCATTAATTTGCGTCCCATTGTCCGCAAAGGCGACAAAATCCACAAGGGACAAGTGCTGTGCGAAGGCTATGCAACGCAGGGTGGCGAATTGGCTTTGGGTCGCAATATGATGGTGGCTTTCATGCCGTGGAAAGGCTATAACTTCGAGGACGCCGTTGTGATTTCCGAACGCGTGGTGCGCGAGGACATTTTCACATCAGTCCATATTGAAGAATTTTCCATTGACGTGCGCGAGACTAAACGTGGTTCGGAGGAGCTTACCCGCGACATTCCCAATGTCAGCAACGATGCAATCAAAGATCTTGATGAAAATGGTATCATCCGTATCGGCGCTGAGGTCAAGGAGGGTGACATTTTGATCGGCAAAATCACTCCTAAAGGCGAAACCGACCCAACACCAGAGGAAAAATTGCTTCGTGCCATTTTTGGTGACAAGGCCGGCGATGTTAAGGATGCCTCTCTGAAGGTACCGCCATCGTTGCAGGGAGTGGTTATAGACAAGAAGTTGTTTTCTAGAATTATACATGATCGCCGCTCACGTGCCAAAAGCAAGGATATACTTGCCAAGCCTGAAGCAGAATTCAAATATGAGACAGAGGAACTGAAAGATAAGCTTATCGACCGGCTCATTGTCATCCTCAACGGCAAGCTCTCAAGCGGTGTCTATTCGAACAACAAAGAGGAACTTGTACCCAAGAAGGTGAAGTTCACTTCAAAGATTTTGAAGAACATCGACTACACAAACGTCAATCCCAACAAATGGACTACCGATAAGGACACCAATGCCCTTATACGTGAACTTTTGAACAATTACAATATCAAGTATCGAGAAATATACTCTCGCCGTGAACGCAAGAAATTCGCACTTACTGTCGGCGACGACCTCCCGACGGGTACCGTGCAGGTGGGTAAGGTCTACATAGCCATGAAACGTAAACTGCGTATTGGCGACAAAATGGCAGGACGTCACGGAAACAAGGGTATTGTTTCGCGTATTGTACGCCCCGAGGATATGCCGTTCCTTGCCGACGGAACGCCCGTCGACATTGTGCTTAACCCGTTGGGTGTGCCCTCTCGAATGAATCTTGGACAGATTTACGAAACTGTTCTCGGCTGGGCCGGAAAGAAGTTGGGCAAACGTTTCCAAACCCCGATTTTCGACGGTGCCACACTTGAACAAATCAACGGTTATATGCGCGAAGCTGGTCTTCCTGAAAACGGACGCACGTACCTCTACGATGGTGAAACTGGCGAACGTTTTGACCAACCGGCTACAGTGGGGTATATTTATATGCTCAAGCTTCACCACATGATCGACGACAAAATGCACGCGCGCTCCATCGGACCGTACTCGCTTATTACACAGCAGCCGCTCGGTGGTAAGGCTCACTTTGGTGGACAGCGTTTTGGAGAGATGGAGGTTTGGGCTCTTGAAGCTCATGGTGCATCTCATGTGCTTCAGGAGGTGCTCACAGTCAAGTCGGATGATGTTAACGGACGCTCAAAAGAATATGAGGCCATCGTCAAAGGCGACAATATGCCAACACCAGGTATTCCGGAATCGTTTAATGTGTTGATCCACGAGATGCGCGGTCTATGTCTTGAGATTACCTTTGAATAGGCTGCATCATGGTGTTACCATATTCACACAATCTTTAAAACTGAAAAGAAAATGGCATTTAGAAATAGTGATACACAGATAAAAAGCGATTTTAACTCCATTACCGTCAGCCTTGCGTCGCCCGAGTCTATCAAGAAACGGTCTTACGGCGAGGTTACAAAGCCCGAAACCGTAAACTATCGCACATTCAAGCCCGAGCGCGATGGATTGTTCTGCGAGCGTATTTTCGGTCCTACGCGCGACTGGGAGTGCAATTGCGGTAAATACAAGCGTATCCGTTACAAGGGCATCGTCTGTGACCGCTGCGGTGTTGAGGTGACCGAGAAAAAAGTGCGCCGCGAGCGTATGGGACATATTGAGCTGACTGTTCCAGTGGCTCACATCTGGTTTTTCCGCTCCTTGCCTAACAAAATAGGAACACTTCTTGATGTGCCAAGCAAGAAACTGGAGCAGGTTATTTACTATCAGAAATATATCGTCATCCAGCCTGGTAAGGCTAAACTCAACGATATCCCTGTCAAAAAGCTTGAAACGCTTACCGACGACGAGTACTACGCAATCACATCCACTCTTCCGGAAGGTAATGACCAGTTGCCCGACAGTGATCCCGACAAGTTTATTGCGGGCATGGGCGCAGAGGCTCTCTATACTCTCTTGAGTGAACTCAATCTTGATGTTTTAGCCGATGACCTGCGGAAAAATGCCGGAAAAGAGTCTTCCAACCAGCGCAAACAGGATCTTCTTAAGCGTCTCAATGTGGTTGAGTCGTTCCGTGAGTCGCAGAAGCGTATGCAGGCTCGCGGTCTCGACAATCGTCCCGAATGGATGATTGTCAAGATTGTTCCGGTCATCCCGCCTGAATTGCGTCCGCTTGTGCAGTTGCCAGGTGGCCGCTTTGCCACATCCGACATCAACGAGCTTTACCGCCGTGTTATTATCCGCAACAACCGACTGAAGCGTCTTTTCGAAATCAAGGCCCCAGAAGTAATCATGCGCCACGAAAAGCGTATGCTTCAGGAGGCTGTCGATTCGCTGTTCGACAACAGCCGCAAGGTCAGCAGCGTCAAGTCGGAGTCGAACCGTTCCCTCAAGTCCTTGAGCGATTCTCTCAAGGGTAAGCAGGGACGTTTCCGCCAGAACTTGCTCGGTAAACGTGTGGACTACTCGGGACGTTCGGTTATTGTTGTGGGTCCCGAACTCAAGATGCACGAGTGCGGTCTGCCCAAAGATATGGCTGCCGAACTCTTTAAACCATTTGTAATCCGCAAACTTCTCGAACGTGGCATTGTCAAGACAGTTAAATCTGCCAAGCGTATTGTTGACCGTAAGGAGCCTGTGGTGATGGAAATTCTCGAAAACATCCTCAAAGGTCATCCTATACTGCTTAACCGTGCTCCTACGTTGCACCGCCTCAGCATTCAGGCTTTCCAGCCTCGTTTGGTCGAGGGCAAGGCTATCCGTTTGCATCCGCTCGTATGTACAGGTTTTAATGCTGACTTCGATGGTGACCAAATGGCAGTACACGTACCACTCGGCAACGCTGCTGTTCTCGAGGCTCAGCTTCTGATGCTTTCTACCCACAACATTCTCAATCCGGCAAACGGTGCTCCTATTACCGTTCCGTCACAGGATATGGTGCTCGGCCTGTACTATATGACGAAGCCACGCCGCACCACATCCGATGAAACCGTCAAGGGTGAAGGATATCGCTTTTACTCGCCTGAAGAGGTTATTATAGCCTACAATGAGAAACGCGTCGACCTCAATGCGTGTATATCTATGAAAATGTCTGCCATACACGGCAGGGATGAGTATTCCTATATCAAGACCGACGGCACTTTTGTCGAAATCATAAAAGACAAGGATGGCAATTTGCTGACAGACCGTGATTGCGACAACAATCAGGAAGTCGCTGAACGTAGCCGAACCGAATTTGAGATTGTTCGTGACAAGGAAGGTAATCCTGTTCTTGACGAAAAGGGACACTATATCAAGACTGACCGTATTCGTACTACTGTCGGACGTGTCATCTTCAATCAGGTCGTTCCGTCAGAATATGGATATATCAACCAGGTTCTTGGTAAAAAGTCGTTGCGCGACATCATAGGCGACCTCTTTACCGCCTGCGGCAATGCCGTCACAGCTGCTTTCCTCGACGACATTAAGAATATGGGCTATCGTCAGGCTTTCCGTGGTGGCCTTTCATTCAACCTTGGTGACGTTATCATTCCCGCAGAGAAGGAAACGATGATTGACAAGGCTAACGACGAAGTTGAGGAGGTTATGGCGCAGTACTCTATGGGTCTAATTACCAATAACGAGCGCTACAACCACGTAATTGACATTTGGACTAACACAAACAACCAGCTCACCGAGACTTTGATGAAACGCCTCAAAGCCGACAATCAGGGTTTCAACCCAATTTATATGATGTACGACTCGGGAGCTCGTGGAAGCAAGGAACAGATTCGTCAGCTTTCGGGTATGCGTGGCCTTATGGCCAAACCGCAAAAAGCGGGTGCGGCTGGCAATGAAATCATCGAAAACCCTATTATATCCAACTTCAAGGAAGGACTTTCGGTGTTGGAGTACTTTATCTCTACTCATGGTGCGCGTAAAGGTCTTGCCGATACCGCTTTGAAAACGGCTGACGCTGGCTACCTCACACGTCGTCTTGTCGATGTGGCGCATGATGTTATCATCACCGAAGAGGATTGTGGCACTTTGCGTGGACTTCCCACCACGGCTCTCAAGAAAGGAGAGGATATAGTTCAGTCGCTCTCCGAAAAAATCCTCGGTCGCACTACCGTTCACGATATCATCGATCCGCATACGGGCGAGGTTATCGCATATTCTGGTGATGAACTAACAGAGGATATTTGCCGTAGGATAGAGGAGTCGCCAATTGAAGAGGTTGAGATTCGTTCGGTTCTCACTTGTGAGTCCAAGCATGGTGTATGTGCCAAGTGTTATGGACGTAATCTGGCTACTGGCCATATGGTTCAGAGAGGTGAGGCGGTTGGTGTTATCGCTGCACAAGCTATTGGTGAGCCTGGTACTCAGCTGACTCTTCGTACGTTCCACGTCGGTGGTGTGGCGGGTGGCAATATTGGTACAACATCCAGTCTTCAAGCCAAATACGATGGCCGTCTCGAAATCGATGAGCTTCGTTCCATACCATATAATGAGGCCGACGGCAGCAAATACGATGTGGTTATCGGACGTTCAGCCGAAATGCGTATTGTCGATACAAAGACAGAGGTCACACTCTATTCTGCACTTATCCCCTACGGCTCAAAGTTATACAAAACCGCTGGAGACATTCTTTCCAAAGGTGATCTTATTGCTGAATGGGATCCGTATAATGCTGTTATCATCTCTGACTCTGATGGTAAGGTGTCGTTCGAGAATGTGCAGGAGAATATCACCTATCGTGTCGAATCAGACGCGCAAACCGGTTTGCAGGACAAGGTTATCATCGAATCTCGTCAGCGCACCAAAAACCCTGCACTTAATATCGTTGATGCAGACGGCAATGTAATCAGGGCATACGACCTTCCGGTGGGTGCACACATTGGTGTTGAGCAGGGGCAGAAACTTAAAGCCGGTGACATTATGGCCAAGATTCCGCGTTCTTTCGGCAAGGCTGGCGACATCACGGGTGGTCTGCCGCGTGTGACCGAACTATTCGAGGCTCGTAATCCGTCCGACCCGGCTACAGTGGCCGAGATCGACGGTATCGTCCATGTGGCATCCAAACTCAAGCGTAATAATCGTGAAATCACTATAACCGGCAAGACTGGTGAAGAGCGTAAATATTTAATTAGCACCAGCAAGCAGATACTTGCTCAGGATAACGATTATGTGAAGGCCGGTACCCCGCTTTCGGAAGGCGCCATTACACCTGCCGACATACTTGCTATCAAGGGCCCGATGAAGGTTCAGGAGTATATTGTCAACGAGGTTCAGGAGGTTTATCGACTTCAAGGTGTGAAAATCAACGATAAGCACTTCGAAATCATTGTTCGCCAAATGATGCGTAAAGTTGAAATTGTCGATCCGGGCGACACCCGTTTCCTTGAAGGAGAACTGGTAAATAAAATTGATTTCCACGAGGTCAACGATGAAATCTACGGTATGAAGTGGATTGAGGACAACGGCGACAGCGAGAAGTATAGGGCAGGTGGAATCATTACCGCTCGTCAGCTTCGAGATGAAAATTCATATCTGCGACGCAATGACAAGAAGCTTATTGTTGCCCGTGATGCGCGTCCTGCCACGGCCAAACAGGTTCTGCAAGGTATCACCAGAGCCTCGTTACAGACTAGGTCGTTTATCTCCGCTGCATCGTTCCAGGAGACCACTAAGGTGCTCACCGAGGCCGCTATCAATGCCAAACAAGACTTTCTGGAGGGCATGAAGGAGAACGTTATAGTCGGTCATCTGATTCCTGCTGGCACGGGATTGCGTGAATACCACAACCTTGTGGTCGGAAATAAGGCAGAAGTTGAAGCTGCACAGCAGCGATCAAAATAGTTTCTTTCATAACGTGTAACGGAAAAGCCCTTGCCACATGCTGTGGCACGGGCTTTTTTCATAACGTGACCTTCTTTCAGTTATCTTTACACTTTAAATGTAAATCTAGCTTGGGGTTGAGTCTGCTATTTGATTGTTGAAGTAGTTCCGAAAAAGCTGACCGATGCAATCAAGGAAATTGGCAATTGCCCTCACCGCAATGATTGTCCTGTGTCTGACCGGCTGCAGGGCGACACTGCGAACGGCGACGCATGACACGGTGACGGTGGACAAAGTGCGCACCGAATGGCGCACAAGGGTCGACAGTGTGTGGCGCGACCGCTGGCACACGCAATACGTCAGCGGCGACACGGTTTATCGTGTAGACAGTGTGACGGTTTGCCGCTACGTGAAAATCGGCGACACGGTGTTCGTTCGCGACAGTGTCTATATAAGCCAAAGCGACACAGAGACCGTCGAGGAGCGGAAGCCGCGATTGGTGACATGGCTCAAAGGAGCGGCCGCCGGAGTGTTGCTGATGATCGCAGCCGCCGTCGCCGGCTGGACAGCAAGAAAGCTCAGAAAATAAAGTGAAACCTATAAGGAACAAGATGGACGACGCGATGGCACAGGTTGCGAAACGCACGGGCATGAGCGCGTCAGCACTTTACCAGTTTGGAATGAAACCCGCCACAGCCGACAGTGGTATGGGACGGGATGTAGGTGTTTTCAAGACCTTTTATCCCCTCGCGCTGGGAGAAATGAAATCTTACCGCCTCGACCGTGGCATCTGTGAAATCGCAATTGCGCAAGTCGGCATCGCAAAAGCCACACCCCTTCAAAAAGGATTTGGAAAATACAGTCCCCGCAAGATTTGCACCGGAAAACTCTGCGTTTATGGCTTTTGCATTGATAAAAGAGCAGCCCGGCATCTCAGAACCGGAAAAATTGGCATGATGCAATATTGCATCATCGAAAACAGAATCCTTGATGTTTGCGTGCACAAATACGGCACTGCTGAGCTCGACACCCGAAAAAACGCAGTGGGTCAATGTAGCTCCGGAAAATATGCAATTAGACCAATCGCCGACGAAAACCGTGTTGGGTAAATTCATGCCGGAAAGGTTCCGTATTTCGTCATCTGTAGAACGTGATGCGTAACGAACCCCGTCTTTATAATAGAACCGAAACATAACAAAATATCTTTACTGCTCATCTGCAAAATTACAAAAGAAATATCACATGGCACAAATCTCCAGAAAAATAACATTGTATATCGACGGGACACAAGTCGACAACACCGTTAAAAGTATCCGGGCTGAGATTAAAAAATTGGAAAATCAGCAACGCAGAGCCACAATCGGCAGCGAGGAATATATCACGGCAACAAAAAAAATAGCCGAGTTGCAGGGCATTCTCGATAAGCAAAAAGAAGCAGTGAAAGACTTGTCAGCGAGTTGGGAAAAAGCCAGGACAAAAGCAGCGGAAACGGCAAATATTTTCATGGGCGGCAAGGCTGCGATCGATATGGCCACGGGCACATATTCACGTCTCAAAGGGGCGATTGAGGGTTATGTGGAGGAGGCGGCCAAGATGGACGACGCCTATGCGCTGGTGATGAAGACCACGGGCATGACGCACGACGAGGTGGAGCGGCTGAACGAGGGGCTGAAAAAGATGGAGACGCGCACGAGCCGCGAGGAGCTGAACAAGCTGGCCTCGGAAGCGGGCAAACTGGGCATCAGCGGTGTAAATGACGTGGAGAGTTTTGTGCGGGCCGCCGACCAGATAAACGTGGCACTGGGCGACGACCTGGGCGAAGGCGCGATGGTGACGATCGGCAAGATGGCACAGGTGTATGCAGCGAGCACCAAGGAGTTGCAGCAGGGCGACCTCGGACAGCAGATGACGCTCATCGGCTCGGCGCTCAACGAGTTGGCCAACAGCTCGACCGCCTCGGCGGGCAACATGCAAGACTTTATGGCACGGTTGGGCGGTTCTTGATTTGCCATTGTATGACTGGCATCGCTTTTGTGTCCTATGTTTTTAAAATAGGTGGGGTGTACTGTAGAAATAATTGGTTGTTATTTTGATAGAATTTTGATCTCCACGCGTCGGTTCTTGGCTTGTCCTTCTTCGGTGGAATTGTCGGCAATGGGTTTGGTCTTACCATAGCCTCGGTATTGTATGCGTTTTGGGTCAATTCCTTTTGCGGTCAGGTATTCGGCTACTGATTTTGCACGGTTCTCGGAGAGTTTCAGGTTGTACGAGGCGCTACCTTGACTGTCGGTGTGGCCACCTATTTCAATGCGTATTTTGGGATTGTCGTGTAGCATTGCTATAAGCGAAGAGAGCTCTTTGTATGACTGTTGAAGTATGGTACTGCGGTCGAATTGGAAGTATATGTTGTGAAGGATGACGGTGCTTCCGACAGAAAGAGTGGAGAAACTGG
This sequence comes from uncultured Bacteroidales bacterium, assembly GCA_905235855.1. Classification (GTDB taxonomy): domain Bacteria; phylum Bacteroidota; class Bacteroidia; order Bacteroidales; family P3; genus Colimorpha. The sequence continues at coordinate 15,842 of CAJONE010000006.1, read as the reverse complement.
TGGAGCCGTATCGATTGTTTGTGCTGTTTGCGGCATTGTGAGTGCTTGTGTCGTTCGTTTTTTTCGCTCGCGATACGAGAGTTACATTGTTGAAGTTGCCGATGGTTAAAAACTCCTCACCGCCGGAGGCCACAAATTCGCCGCTGATTTCCATCCAGCCGGCAGTATCGTCGAGTGTGTGGTTACTTACCACCTGTGGTGCGTAGTTGGTTGAGATGGTTTGGCTTACAAGCGTACCAAGTGAGAGATGGCTTTTTTGCAAAAAAATACCTCTGCCCGAGTCGGCAATACGCTCGGCAGTGAACAAAGCACCGATGGAGCTTACTGCCGAGGTGGAGTTTTCGGAGAGGCTGACGTGAAACGATACACGATAGCGGCAGCCTGGACATAAGGGTTCACGCAGTTGGGTCTGCAGGTACTCGCGATATTCGTCTTTAGAACAGTATATGCCACAATAGCCGTCGCCACTGTGGGGTAGTTGGTAACCGAGCTTGTTTTGTGGTACGGCACAGTCGCGGGCAGAGCAACGGTTGAAGTAGTCGGCGCTGCCGGCAGTGGGTTGGTACCAAGCCTCGACGGTGGTCAATACGCCTTTGGCATCGATTTTTTTCGGACACTCAATATAGTCCTCGAAAGAGTGGTTATAGACGAGGTTGACGTCGGATGAAACTTTTGTGCCTGAGGAGACGTGTTCGCTCCTATAACGGGCAAAAGGAGGAGTGCGAGACAGACGGTAGGAAGTCGGCGATTGGCGATTGCCGCTGCATGTGCGAATCGTCCAGAACTAAAAATGGAATTGAAAAAAGCAAGATATGACACAGGACAGAATGGTTTGCTATCTTTTCGGCCTGTCACAATGCCGCCCGCATTAAGATTTAGCCGCCCAAATAGAATGATTCTGCAACAGTTTCAAAACTTTTCCGTAACTTTGCATTTGTTTACGAGAGAGAAGTAAGCATGCGAGAAAAGCATTACGACAGTTGTCCCTTTTATCGAATTTCGCCAAAGATTCCTAAGCTGGGGGAGTGAGCTTTTTTGCTTTCGCTTGTGTGTATATGCTATCCTACCGATAGCATTGCGACAGGCGTGAGTTATGTCCCATAAAGATTCGTTCCGGCAAAGGTGTTTGGCGATACCTGATAAAAGACGACATGAGTACATAAACCTCATGCCTTTCTTTTTATGTTTAGTCCTGTTGGAGGTTTGGGGACATAAAACAAAAACCATGGAAAAAGAACAAAACTATTGGATGCATCGTTGCAAATGTGGTGACAAGGCATGGCCTTTCACTCACGAACTGCTGGAAAAACACAATCTGATTTCAATCGGATGGAGCGACTTTTCCAATCCGGAACAGCAGGCATTGCTGACCAAAGACTGGGATTCGTTCGAAAAAGTGTTCAGTGATGAAGGGTGGGGGCAACCGAGAAACCGCTACAATTTATGGCGATTCTTGAACAAAATGAAAAAGGGCGATGTCGTTGTGGTACCGCTGTCAGGAAGTTTCAATGTCTATCGCATTGCCGACGATATTGTTTATAACAACCAGGATAAATTTGTACAAGATTTGTGGATCGACTGGAACGGCGACAAGGCAACCCTTGACAGTAAAGGATACCCCGCCTACGCTGACGGGCGACAGATAGACATGGGGTTCTATCGCAAAGTGGAGCCTCTGGCCGTAGGTATTCCACGTGGAGACTACGCTTCGCAGGCGCTCTATTCGCGTATGAAAATCCAGCAAACCAACTGCGATATCAACGACTTGTGGAAAGATGTGGACGATGCTGTTAAACGTTTTGCGGAAAACAAGCCTATCAATCTTCGCAGCACTTTTATCGAGGAAGCAGCCAAAACACTGCTGGATCAAATAAGAACACTGCTCAAGGACGACAGCCTTGAAAAGCTTGTGGCGTGGTATATGGAACAGCTCGGAGCCGAGACAACCATTCCAGCCAAAAACTCCACAACCCACGAAGAAGGCGACGCCGACGTGATAGCGACCTTCGACCGACTCAACGGTTTTACTATTTTCATTCAGGTCAAGAAGCACACAGAACATACTAATGAATGGGCGGTCACGCAGATAACAAACTATAAGAAAACCATCGAGAAGCAGCGTCAACTGCCATCGTCGCAGTTGTGGGTGATCTCGACCTGCGAAGACTTCAGCGAAAAAGCCAAGAACGATGCAGAAGCCTCCGACGTGCGACTGATCGCGGGTCTTGAATTTGCCCAAATGCTTGTTGAAAACGGAGTTTATTCACTACCTTTATAAATATTGAGCCATGAAAAGAATACTATTTTGTTTAATTGCACTGTTTGCGATAACAAGCAATGCATCGGCTTTTGACTTTTCAGCTGTTGCACCAAGCGGTCAGACCCTATATTATAACATCGTTAATGGTAATGCACAGGTGACAATGCTATATGACGTCGAAGGCGGTCCAAATTACAATAATCTTTCGGGATCCCTGACAATTCCGACGTCAGTAAGTCATAACAGCACAACCTACTCCGTCACATCTATCGGCGACAACGCCTTCTCAGGCTGCAGCGGCCTCACTTCCATTACCATCCCTAACTCCGTCACATCTATCGGCAACAACGCCTTCCGAGACTGCAGCGGCCTCACTTCCATTACCATCCCCAACTCCGTCACATCTATCGGCGACAACGCCTTCTCAGGCTGCAGCGGCCTCACTTCCATTACCATCCCCAACTCCGTCACATCTATCGGCTACAGCCCCTTCTTAGGCTGCACAAATTTAAATAGCATTGTAGTGGAAAGTGGCAACAGCGTGTATGACAGCCGGAACAACTGCAATGCAATAATAGAGACCAGCACAAACACAGTTATCCAGGGTTGTATGAACACACTCATCCCTAATTCCGTCACCGCTATCGGCGACTACGCCTTCTCAGGCTGCAGCGGCCTCACTTCCATTACCATCCCCAACTCCGTCACATCTATCGGCGACGGGGCCTTCCGAAACTGCAGCGGCCTCACTTCCATTACCATCCCTAACTCCGTCACATCTATCGGCAACAACGCCTTCCGAGACTGCAGCGGCCTCACTTCCATTACCATCCCAAACTCCGTCACATCTATCGGCTACGACGCCTTCTCAGACTGCAGCGGCCTCACTTCCATTACCATTGGCAATTCCGTCACCAACATTTCAGACTATGCTTTTTCTGGCTGTAGCGGGTTGACTGAAATACACTCACTTAATAATGTGCCACCAATGGCATACAGTAATACATTTAACGGTATTCCAACCAATATACCTGTTTATATTCCCTGTGGCCGATTGTCGTACTATACCAGCGCAACTGGATGGTCACGGTTTACCAATTTCGTAGAGGGGTCTGCATACGTTTTTTCAGCAGTATCTAATAACGAAATTATGGGTTCTGTGCAGATTCTCACCATGCCCTCCTGCACTAACCCGCAGGCTGTTGTCTATGCCGTGGCGAACAGTGGTTACCGGTTTGACCACTGGAGCGACAACTCTACGTCGAATCCTTACTCGCTGACGGTGAACGAGGATATGGAGCTGACGGCCTATTTCGTGCCGGGCGGCGGTGGCGAGCAGCCTTCGACCGACGCTCCGGCTATCGCTTATGTGGGCGTGGACGGCAACGGCCACAACGCAGTGCATTGGTCCGCTCCGGCAGCCAACAACATTGTGCAGTACAACGTCTATCGCGAAGGTCTCGGCGGCTACTCGGTAGCAGGGTATGTGATGTGGCACGGGTCGGGCGAATACACTTGGGTGGACGACAACTCGAATCCTGCAACCCAGGCCTACAGCTACAAGATTGCTGCACAGTTTAGCAACGGCAGCGAATCTGGTAAGAGTGCGGCACACACCACCATACACCTACAAATAAGTCAGGGGCAGGGGGCTACATGGAACCTCTCGTGGACACCCTACGGGGGATTCAGTTATGACGGCTATAGGATTTTTCGCAGGAGCACTTCCAACACGATGTCGTTGCTGACAAGTGTGGTTTCATCGGCCACAAGCTTCAGCGACGAAGGCACAAACGGCGACGTGTACTACCAGATAGAAGTAGTGGCCGGCAACAGTGCAAAGACGGCGATAAGCTCGCGCTCGAATATAGCCACGTCGAACCCCGTGCAAACGTACACGATAAACGTGATGTCGGCCAATACGGCAATGGGTAGTGTGAGCGGTGGCGGCGAATATGCAGTGGGGATGCCGGCGGTGATATCGGCCCACGCCAGCACGGGCTATCGGTTCGACCACTGGAGCGACGGCAGCACGGATGAGTCGCGTTTGATAACAGTAATGGGTAGTGCGTCGTATGTGGCCTACTTCTCTGTCGACGGCTCTAACGGCATCGATGACATCACCTACGACAACATCAAGATTTACTCTCGTGGCAACGAAATAGTGATTGAAGGAGCCGAGTACTCCGACGCTCTCGTTTACGACGTCATGGGTCGCATCGTCCATAAAGGCCGCATCGAAGGCCCCATCTGCGTGAACAACAAAGGTGTCTATATGGTCAAAATCGGAACCAATCCACCAAGAAAAGTGGTAGTAAGATAACAAACAAAACAAAATCCCCCAAGAGCAGCCAAACGCTGCTCTTTTTTTATCAACCACCCCAAAACCGTCCCAAACACTGACATATTAATGCAATCAGAACCTTTTCGTGTCTTTCGCGTTTTTCGATGTAAAAACAAAAGTATAAGCGGAATAGGCGCAGCGTAGGAGCAGAATAGGTCCAAAGTGGTCTCAGTATTAGGTCAGTATATAACCAGTTTATATCCCATGTGTGTAAAAGTAGGAGAAAAAAAGTAAAAGAAAGGTAGGTGAATAGTAAAAGAACAGTAGAGGACAGTAAAAAGAAAGTATGTGAAATGTAAAATGAATTACAGATAAAAGCCAATGTCCAAGGCTTTTGCTATGTTTATCCCACAATTTTTCGGATCATTTCAATATAGCGTGCCGAATGGCACACATTGATAGACTATCGCCTGAGCATCGAGGGAATGCCGGGGTGGATGTAATTAGAAGTCTGGCAAATGGCCTTGGGAATTATAAACTGATTTTTGACGGCTATGTTGTAACCAGCGGAAGAAATACGTCTGCCATCGACGATTTCTGTAAGAACATCACGAAATATACAGGCATAATTGTTTTGACGTTGCAAAATACTAGGTTTGTTTGAATTATAGAATAGATTGTCATTTATCCTATAAAATATAGATGCATTTTTGTCATCTTTCCTATAAATTTACGGTAATTTTTGTCATTTTTGCTATGATATAGTTATAGTTCTTGCAGATATTCCATATAAGCAACAGCGAGATCAATGGGTTTGCAATACCACACACTCGCAGCGTGTGGTAAATGGGATGGTGTACCGGTGGCAGATAGGTGGAGGCACCTACAGTTATTTCGAGAGGATTTTGATTTCCACCCGGCGGTTTTTGGCTTGGCCTTCTTCGGTTGTGTTGTCGGCTATGGGGCGGGTTTTGCCGTAACCGCGGTATTGCAGGCGTTTTGGGTCGATGCCTTTGGCCGTCAGATACTCGGCTACGGCCTTGGCACGGCTTTCGGAAAGCTTCATGTTGTAGGAGGCATTGCCTTGATTGTCGGTGTGGCCGCCTATTTCGATGCGCATTCTGGGGTTGTCGCGTAACAACGAAAGGATGTATGTGAGTTCTTTGTATGACTGTTGGAGTATGGTGCTGCGGTCGAACTGGAAATAGATGTCGTGGAGTACCACTGTGGCACCGACGGATAGCGTTGTGGTTGCTTGGTTGGTTGATAGGGATGGGCTTGCTTGAACGGCGGAGTTTTGGTTTTTTTCGGGGCTGCTGATGAGTAGGACGCTTACGTCGTCGATATAGTAGTAGCTGCCAGTGAGAATCTGTGTGAGCCAGTCGTATTCGGCAATACCAGAATGGGCTGCATCGTTGAAGTTGCCGATGGTGAGGAACTCCTCGCCGCCCGATGCGGTGAACTCGCCGCTGATTTCCATCCACCCTGATGTGTCGGAGAGAACACGGTCGGCTACCACCTGAGGGATGAAGGGGGTGGCGATGGTCTGACTTACGAGCGAGCCGAGCGAGTTGTGGCTTTTGTGCATAAGCATTCCTCTGCCCGAGTCAGCGACACGCTCGGATGTGAAGAGGGCACCGATGGAGGAGACGGCCACGGTGGAGTTTTCTGAAAGAGCGACGTGGAAAGAGACGCGGTAGCGACAACTCGGTTGCAGGGGCTCGCAGAGCTGTGTCTGGAGGTATTCGCGGTAGTTGTCCTTTGAGCAGTAGATGCCGCAGTAGGCGTCGCCAGTGCGAGGCTGCTGGTGGCCGAGTTTGTTTTGTGGCACCGTACAGTCGCGCGTGGCGCAGCGATTGAAGTAGTCGGCGCTGCCGGCGGTGGGCTGATACCATGCCTCGACGATGGTGAGAACGCCCTTGGCGTCGATTTTCCTCGGACATTCGAGGTGTTCCTCGAACGAGGGGTTGAACACCAGGTTGGCCGACAGCGAGTCGCATTGCGCACACAGGTCTGCTACGAGCAACATCATCAAAGTGTATAATAGAATACTACGCATCTTTGTAGGTCTGCATCATTATGTTCCATAGTTTTGTGGCAGCGGCGTCCCAGGTGAAGAGGTTTCGTCTTGTGCACCCCCGCTCTATCAGCCGCAGGCGTAGTTGAGTGTCGTTGGCCAGATGAAGCATGGCCTTGGAGATGGCCTCGACATCGTGTGGGTCGATAAGCAGTGCTGCATCTCCCGCCACTTCGGGCATGGATGTGAGGTTGGAAGTGATGACGGCTGTTTCGGCGTTGAAAGCCTCGACAATTGGAATGCCAAACCCTTCGAAGAAGGAGGGATAGACAAGCGCGACAGCGGAGGCAAGGAGGTGCGAGAGCTTTTGTGTTTCGACACGGCCCAAAAAGAACACATCGGACTGGTGCTGCATTGTGTCGTAGGTATCTTTCAGTTCATCCTGCCACCAAGCTTTGGCACCCACCACTACGAGTTTGTGGTTTTGTTGGTCGGAGGCTTTGAAACGGTCGAAGGCTTTAAGGAGGTTGGCGAGGTTTTTCCGGCGTAAGATGGTGCTAATGAATATGAAATAGGGGCTGCCTCCAGTGTAGCACTGCCGCACATGGAGCTGTTCGTTGTCGCCGATGGGGTGGTAGGCGTCGCCTGCACCGTTGTAGGTGACACTGATTTTGTCGGGGGGAATATCGTAGGTTTTGGCTATGTCGCGTTTTGAGAACTCAGAAACCGTGACTACACGTGTGGCCCTTTGCGCAAAAATAGGAAAATAGTGGGTCATATAGCGTTGGTGTGATGGTTTGAGGTTGTTTGGGAAATGTGAGAAGTTGATGTCGTGGATGACATCAATGGTAGGGACGGTAACCTTAAGTGGGATAAATCCGTCAGGCGATAGGAAAAGGTCGACATTGTAGTGTTTCAGGGCTTTCGTTATTCCGCATTCGAAGAAGAGCCACCACAGTGCAGGGTGTCGCGCCGGAGGGAACACAATTATGGGTTTGACATTGTCGGCAAAGATGAATTTCGGCGAGGGTTTGCGGTCGAAAAAAAACAAGAATTCGTGTTCGGGATGGGCCGCAACAATGCGACGAAGGGTATGGAAAGCGAACCATCCGATGCCGTCCATACGTCCGTCAATCAGTAGGCGAGTGTTTACTCCGATACGCATCTTTTCGGATAAAAAGTTTGATACATGTCTTATTTGAACGCTACAGGTTTGGGCATAGGCTGGCCGAGAACAAATGCTTCCACAACAGGTGGAAACCAAGTCTTTTCAAGTATGTGAATTTTTTCGGCCAGAGTGTCAACTGTGTCCAGTGGGGTAAGGGTGCATTTGGCTTGAAACAGGATTCTTCCGTGGTCATAGCGGTTGTCGACAAGATGAATGGTGATGCCACTTTCCCGCTCGTGGTTGGCGATTACCGCCTCGTGTACATGATGACCATACATGCCTTTGCCGCCATAGTTGGGCAGCAGTGCGGGGTGGATGTTGATGATTTTGTCGGGGTAGGCTTCGAGCAGATTTGGTGGCACAAGCAGCAGAAACCCTGCAAGTATCAAGTAGTCCACGTTGCGGCCTCTGAGATAATCCAGCACGCGGCTGCTTTCTAAAAAGTCTTTACGATTGAAGTATTTCGACTCGATGCCAAGTGCTGCTGCACGCTGGGCCACATAGGCATCGCGCCGGTTATAGACTATGCAGTCTACCTCTATTGCGCTGTTGGCTGCCAGATATTCTGATATCTGCTGCGCATTTGTTCCGTTGCCGGAAGCAAGTATGGCTATTTTTTTTTTCATAGTAGCGGATCTTTGTATAACACCTTATAATAACGTTTTTTTTTAATTTTTAGTTTGCACTTATACGAAGAGACGTTTGTGGGGGTGGAGAGAAATGACGAAACAAAAAAGTTGTCTGAAATGTGAAAAAAATTAACAATTAATGGGTTTGTTATACAGCATATTAACTTTTAGATGGTGATAACATTCACCTAAAAAGCCGTGTATGTTTGATTTTTTTTGTTTCTTTGCAACTCGTTTAATCCAAAAAAAGAAGATTATGTCAGAAATTGCAACGAAAGTCAAATCTATCATTGTTGACAAACTTGGAGTAGATGAAAAAGAGGTTGTAGAAACCGCACATTTCGCTAACGACCTCGGCGCAGATTCTCTGGATACGGTTGAACTTATCATGGAACTCGAGAAAGAGTTTAACATTAACATTCCGGAGGATGCTGCGGAGCATATCGAGACCGTTGGAGATGCCATAAAATTCATCGAAGAGGCTCAGTCCAACAAGTAAACTTAGTTACGTAATCAGTTTTAATGGAACTGAAACGTGTTGTAGTCACAGGTATAGGGTCGCTTACACCAATCGGCAATAACGTTACTGAAATGTGGGACGCATTGTTGGCTGGCGTAAGCGGCGCTGATGTGATTACATATTTTGACACCGAAAATTTCAAATGCCGAATAGCCTGTGAATTGAAGGGCTATAACCCGCTTGACCATTTTGACCGCAAGGTGGCCAACAGGTTGGATCGTTTCACGCAATATGCCCTTGTGTCTGTGGACGAGGCGGTGAAGGATTCAGGTTTTTTGGACGGTGATGTCGACAGGGATCGTGTTGCCGTGTTATGGGGTTCAGGATTCGGAGGTATTAGTACATTCCAGTCAGAGAGCATCGAATTCTATAAGGGTGGCTGCATCCCGCGTTTTAGCCCTTTTTTCATACCCAAGACCATTACAGACATTTGTCCTGGTCAAATTTCCATAAAATACGGGCTTCGCGGTCCGAATTTTTCCACGTCGGCGGCCTGCGCGTCTTCGGCAGTGTCGTTGGGAGAAGCGTTTCACCTCATACGTCTCGGCAAAGTTGATGTAGCCGTAACGGGTGGCTCCGAGGCTGCAGTGTCAGAAACTGGCATTGGCGCTTTCTCGTCGATGCAGGCGCTTTCGACGCGAAACGACGACCCCAAGTCTGCTTCCCGTCCTTTCGACAAGGATCGAGATGGTTTCGTGCTTGGCGAGGGAGCGGCTGCGCTCATACTTGAAGAGTTGGAGCATGCCAAGGCTCGCGGAGCGAAAATATATGCCGAGATGACAGGATTCGGAGCCACTGCAGATGCACACCACATCACCGCACCTCATCCCGACGGTATCGGTGCGGCCTCAGCCATGCGTCTTGCTGTCGAAGAGTCGGGCATGCGTCTGGAAGATGTGGTGCATATCAATACTCACGGCACCTCAACGCCACTTGGCGACATAGCCGAGCCCAAAGCCGTGGCAAGACTTTTCGGCGACCACGCCAAGAATATATCGCTCAATGCCACAAAGTCGATGACAGGCCATCTGTTGGGAGGCGCCGGAAGTCTGGAGGCTCTTATAACCGTACTCACCATTAAGAACGATGTCATTCCGCCAACAATCAACCACTTCACCGACGACCCGCTTATAGAGCCGCTCGATTTCACATTCGGTCACCCACATCACCGCGAGGTCTCTTTCGCTCTTAGCAATGCTTTCGGTTTCGGTGGTCACAATGTTTCACTCGCTTTCCGCAAATGGTGCTGAAGCGTTTTTTCCCCTTTTTTTTCTCCGACGGGCAAGATGCCGAAATCAATGCGTTCTGTGAAAAAGCATTGGGATTTGTTCCACGCCACAGTGAGGTTTATCGAATAGCATTGACCCACAAGTCGTTGATGCAAGAGGCCTCTGATGGGCATAAGATCAACAACGAGCGTTTGGAGTATCTTGGTGATGCTATGTTAAGTGCCATAGTGGCCGAAGTCCTATATCTGAAGTATCCCGACAAAGGGGAGGGGTATCTCACTGAAATGCGCTCGAAAATAGTCAGTCGTCGCAACCTCAACAAGGTCGCCCACAAGATGGGGCTTTTCGATATGTTGGCCTATGATCATTCAAACATTCGCATAAACGAAAGCCGTACCCTTGAGGGAAATGCCTTGGAAGCACTTATTGGTGCGTTGTATATCGACAAGGGCTATGTGTTTACGCGTAAAATAGTAGTCGAAAGGATAATCGGACGATTTGTCGATATCGAGAAGTTGGCATCAACCAACTGGAACTACAAGGGCATGCTTGTCGACTATTGCCAGAAAAGGCACAGTAGACTCTGCTTTGTTCTCGACCGTACCGAGCGGCAGGGACATGACCGGCACGCCGTCTATTATGTTCATGCGGAAATTGACGGTAAATCCATGGAATCAGCTTGTGGATTGAGCATCAAATCGGCCGAACAACTTGCAGCCGAGAAAACCTACAATCAACTGACACGGAATAAAACGCGAAACGGACAAAAAGTAAACGGACAGCCACAGGCGTGATTGTCCGTTTTGTGTGTTGGTGCCCCTTGCGGGGTGAGGAGAATTGTCGGTCAGTTGGCGGCGATGACGGCCTTGTGCACCGCATTCCAGCCCTGTGCGTTCACGCCCCAGTTGTTCGAGGAGTTCTTGTTGCCGCACACTCTGACTTTTCTTCTCTTCACTTTTTTGTTTGCATTGATACCCATAGCAATATGTTTTTAGTTTACTTCTCGTTGATTGTGAGTATTTAACAACGGCTGTTAATTACTTGACAGGAATGCAAAGATAAACCAAAATAATCAATTGTGCAAATTTTGTGGCAATTATTCTTTTTTAATGATTTCCAAACCAAAAAGCAAGTTATGTTTGCTGGTATAACAATATGTGATAGGTGGTATAATGATGCAAAAATTACAGATGAAGAAGTTTTTGTACCATTTTGCGACTAATAAGGAGTGTGTGTAGGAACCATGCAACAGCCGTAAAATACATGAACACAGTTCGTGTGGGTAAATGAAACAAAAACAAATAATTTTGTTATATTTGCAAGCAGGTTTTGTAACCCCAATATAAGAAACAGTGGAGGACACAAACCATCATACTCGAACCAATCTTTCTCATATTAACCAAATATTCAAAACATGAAAAAACAAATTTCACTCTTTTTGCTTGTCGCATTGATTGTGGTAAGTGTTTCGGCGAGTGCGCAGTCATATTGGTCGATGAACGGAAACAGCGCGACGAGTTCCAACTTCATCGGCACCACAAACGACGCTCCGTTCCGAATCAAGACCAACGGTTTCACACGTATGACGTTCAGCGACTATAAGACTGGACTTGGCACGGATTATCCGACGTCGAATCTTCACCTGCATTCCGAATACATTCCGGAAAACATCCCCGGTCCGATATTCCATGGCGGGCGCGACCTCATCTTGAATCACGAGAACTAGTTTCGGATGACCACCCCTACGACAGGTACGGGCGATGAGGACGGATTCTCCATCAAGCAGCAGACGTTGGATGTAACCATACGCCAGTACGAGGAAGGCAATTTGAACATATTCGGCTATATAGGAAAAGGGTTGACGGTACGGACCGACGGCACACTTAAGATTGGCAACGGGGGCGTGCACGCCATGATGCATATAGGTTCTTATGCCATGTCGCCCTATTCGGGAGGGACTGCCTATCTTGGTTTCAATGCGCTTCGAACAGGGGACAGCTGGACACTACAGACTAACGGTTTCAACAACGGTGGAGCCGTGATATGGAGCGATGCCACAGGCGATCTCTATTTTGCCAACATTGCATCGTCGAGCCATTCTGCATTTGTTCAGACTTTGTCCACCGCCAATATGAGAAGCCATGTGAACCTTAAACTCTGCAGTGACGGCTTGTTGCAGGCCAAAGAGGTGAAGGTCACCTTGACAGGCTGGCCCGACTATGTGTTTGGTGAGGACTACAAGCTGATGAGCTTGAGCGAGACGGAGCGTTATATCAAAGAGAACGGACACCTGCCTGGAGTACCGTCGGCACAGGAGGTGTAGGCGGAAGGCCTGTCGCTCGGTGAGATAAACGCACGGTTGATGCAGAAGGTGGAGGAGCTGACCCTGCATGTGATAGAGCTTCAGAAACAGATAGACGTGTTGAAAAAATGAGACAGTATGGAAAAGAATGGTCAAAAATTGGTAAAAATTATTTTGGTTATAGCCTGTTTCTGTACACTTGTGGGATGTAAAAAATCAGGCTGTTTAAGTTGTGAAAAATGTCGTGAGGAATGGTTGTATGAAGGAGATGTATCAAAAACAAAGACAAATAGTGTGGCCGATATACGTGGCTATTATTTAAGTCACCTCGATTCGGCAGGCCTGCATACATTTGACAAAGACACGCTTGTGGCATGGGGATATCAATATTCCGATTATAAACATGTGTTTCGATTGCACCGTGATATTGGTAGAGAAGTTTTTAATCCGTCCGAAAACGACAGTGTCGGGTTTATAATCTTTTCTCCAGATCCTACAGATATAGACAAGGCCGAAAAATATGCGGCGCGCCAGATTAAAGGGCGATGATATTGTTCTTGTCAGAAATAACCCTGGCGCAAAGCTTCTGACGAAGTGCATCCCCCAAGTAAAAATCATAGAAGGTCAGGGGTTCGAAATGATGTCAGTGCTGCTCCTACACTGATGTGGTAGTGACATTGGATGTCGTCGAATTGAAAATATCCCAAAAGCCATGAAGAGGATATTTTTTCTGTTTCCAGATCCTACAGATATAGACAAGGCCGAAAAACGCGCCAGATTAAAGGGCGATGATATTGTTCTTGTCAGAAATAACCCTGGCGCAAAGCTTCTGACGAAGTGCATCCCCCAAGTAAAAATCATAGAAGGTTAAGGGTTCGAAATGATGTGTCAGTGCTGCTCCTACACTGATGCGGTAGTGACATTGCTCAGCAATTTGAAAGAAATGTTGGGGGATAAAACAAAACGTAAGGAGAACATATCAAAGAGAAAGGATGCGTAGTCATGAAAACAAAGAACAATGGAAAAAAAACAATGCTGCTGTGCAGCCTATTTTTTCTTCTCGCGGGATGTATGAAAGACAATAGAACAATGGAGGGGGGATGTTCGGAGGAATTGCGTAGGCTATGGATTGGACAAGGGGATATTTCCAATAAAAACTACAATAGTATAAGGGATTTGAGGGCTTATTACCTTACTCATCGCGACACTCTGTCATTTCATAGATATGACAATGTGCCTGTAAAAGTTTGGGGCTACCGATGGTGCGACTGCTATCCCGTCGAGCCATACTATGATTCCATCGAAGGTGACAGCGTATTGATGATAGTTCTGGCAACAAAACTTTTGCATTACGACAAATACAGTTCTTCCAACGATCCGTCATATTATTTTCTTACAGATTCCGCATGTGTTATAATGGCTGGAAATGAAATTCTTCATCAGTGTGGTGAACCATTGCCTGACACTATGCATGCATTCTTGAAGGGTAATGACATAGCTACGGCCATGTCAAATCCTGAAAAACGACTTTTGATGTATGGCACATTAGATGTCCGACAATCGACCATTGACTTGTTCCCAAATTGTTTTGCTGTGCCGGATTGTTCTATAGGCTTGGATGTCCTTAACCTTCAAATATCATCGAAGCCATGAGAAAAATATTGATATTAACGACCATACTCCTAATGTCATCTATAACTATTGCCCAACAGATTCATGCAGAAGATGCTATAAGAGTATCAAAAAACCTCATAAAAACTGCTCGAAATGACTCGTTAGCATCAGAAACCGAGTTTGTAGCAGTAAGACGCAATGTTATTGGAGACACTGTCATGTACGAAGTGATGATGGATAATGGTCTTTCGGTTTTCGTTTCTGGAAATCGAAGAACAAAACCCATATTGGGTGTTTGTGAAAACTATGGAACATCCATCTTGTATAATCTTGACGACATTCCTGACGGATTAAAATGCATGCTCGACAATTATTACGACCAAATTGAATATGCTTTTGGTTCTGATAGTATGATGATGGGTGTGAATTCTGAATGGTCGGAGGCCATCAAAGGAAATTTACCGTCAGTTGACACAATTGTGAATAGCATACTGACGACAAAATGGGGTCAAACGCAGTCAAATGATGGAAACCATTTGATTGCATACAATTACTATATGCCTCAGGGTGCATGCACAACTGGCTCAAATTGTCCAGCTGGATGTGTTGCCGTTGCAATGGCACAGGTTATGAATCATTGGAAAACTCCGACATTTTTTTCAAACAATTTGGAATTTGATTGGTGTAATGTGGTTGATGCATTATTCGCTTCCTCTAATGATTACGAAACCGAACGGAATGCGATATCATATTTGCTACATTATTGTGGATTGTCGGTAGGGATGAACTATTGTTTTAATAATTCATGCGGCGGGTCAGCTGCTTATACGGAAGACATTGACGATGTTCTACCGACTATTTTTGGATACAGTAGTGATGCAGTATATAGAACAAGAGCGAATTATTCTGATTATGAATGGCTATCATATATTAAATCTAATTTGAATAATGGATGGCCAGTTATATATCGTGGCAGCTCTTCAATGGGAGGTCACTCTTTTGTTTGTGATGGATACTTGTCAGATAATCGGTTTTCATTTAATTGGGGTTGGAACGGATTATACAATAACAATTAGTTAACTTTGGACAATCTTGCTCCTGACAATTCGGTTGTTTTCAGTAATCATGGTGGAGTTTTTAATATTCATCCCTTAAGCGAGGACTTTAACTATTGTGACTTTACATTTCCGTTATATGCGCATTATCAATCTTTCTACGATATGGGACAACATGCAAACATTCCTCCGTATTATCATGTTCCGTCAAATGCGACACACTTGATAAGTGTTCCGGAGGAATACCAAGCCTCGTGGCGCACCATTCCGTCGGGCATCACGGCGGCGTACGAGGCACACGGCAGTGTTACGCTTGTGCCAGGATTTCATGCCGAGCAAGGTTCGAATTTCACAGTCAGAAGTGATCCCTGCCCAACATGCGAGGATATTCGTCAAAGGAAATCTATGCAAAAGGCGGACAATATACAAGAAAGCAAAGTCCTGCATTCGGAACACGTTATATGCGAGAGCAATAATCTGAATATTTACGTCACTGATGAGAATACATCATTCGAATGCTATCCAAACCCCACTTCAGGGTTATTAAACATAAGACATAGCGTAGCCACAAAGAGTCAGGTATCTATTTCATTGTACAACTCGCATGGAATATTGCAGCGAGAATTGTATAATGGAGTGAAAAATGAGGGAGTGTATAACGATAGAATACCTAATTTCAAGTTAGAAGTGCAACACAAGGTAAAAAGAAAATGCCGAAACTAATCGGCACAATCCGGGAAAAATGATTACCTTTGCGTTGAAAT
>CAJONE010000005.1 GCA_905235855.1 uncultured Bacteroidales bacterium | reverse complement strand
GATGAAATTAATAAATACAATAATAATATGTCATACAAGAAATTAACACGGTCCAGAACGGACAAGAAAATTGCGGGCGTATGCGGTGGCATCGCCCAATATATGGAATGTGACCCCACCGTGGTCAGAATCATTTTCCTTATCGCACTGTTGTGCGGTAGTCTTGGATTCTGGGCCTATCTGATCATCTGGTTGGTGGCGCCGGAGGAATAAAAAAATGTTGGTCCGTCATATAATGGCGGACCAACATATAAATGGTAAACCTACAATATTATTAAATCGTGTGATACGGTTTCAGAATGCCTTTGCCGATTTCCACGGCCTCCTCGTTCTTGGGGATGAGGTGGTGGTGGCGTTCGGGTAGGGACTTCTCCAGACCTTTGTGCAGCATTTCCGGGGTGACAAGCGGTTTCACGGCGAGGAATCCGCCCAGCACGATCATGTTGAACAGCTTGGCGATACCCAGCTCGTTAGCCTTGTCGGCGGCGGCCACCTGGTAGATGTTGATGTCTTTGCGGGTGGGGTGGTTGGTGATGCCGTTCGGGTCATAAATCAACAGACCGCCGGGCTTCACGGCCGATTCGAACTTGTCCATGGACTGCTGGTTGAGGATGATGGCGGTGTCGAACTGGTTGATGATGGGCGAGCTGATGCGCTCATCGCTGATAATGACGGACACATTGGCCGTGCCGCCGCGCATTTCGGGACCGTAGCTGGGCATCCAGCTCACTTCCTTGTCTTGCATTACTCCGGAATAGGCCAATATCTTACCCATAGAGAGAACACCCTGTCCTCCAAATCCGGCTATGATTATTTCTTCTGTCATTGTTTCTGAATTTTTGTTTGATTAATAAGTCATATAGGTCGTATAGGACAGACAAGTCCCATAGGACTTATTGATTACTGCATAACTGAAAGCGGGTGGTCAACCGCAAGGCGGGCCACGTCGATGTTTTCAACCAGTTTGCCATCGACCTTGATGTCACCCACAGGGTAGTTGGGCATCATGTTGTCTTCCATCCATTTGTTAGCCTGTACGGGTGTCATTTTCCAGCCCGAGTTGCAGTTTGACAGGATTTCGACAAAACTGAGACCTTTTTTCAGTTTCTGGTTTTCGAAAGCCTTGCGGATAGCGGCTTTTGCCTTGCGCACGGCGGCAGGGGTCTGCACACTCTGGCGGGTCACATAGTACGTTCCGGGCAGTGTCGAGATCAACTCCGTAATGCGAAGGGGGTAGCCGTTGATGTCGACACGGCGTCCGTAGGGCGTGGTGGCGCTCTTCATTCCAATCAGAGTGGTCGGAGCCATCTGGCCGCCAGTCATACCGTAAATGCCGTTGTTCACGAAAATCATCGTGATGTTCTCACCACGGTTGCAGGCATGGATGGTTTCGGCAGTTCCGATAGCGGCAAGGTCGCCGTCGCCCTGATAGGTGAACACGAAAGTGTCAGGATTCAGACGTTTGACAGCCGTGGCAACCGCAGGAGCACGTCCATGAGCGGCCTCCTGGAAGTCGACGTCAAAATAGTTGTAGGCCAGCACTGAGCATCCAACCGGCGATACGCCAACCACGTTGTCCTGAATACCCATCTCGTCGATAACCTCGGCCACGAGACGATGAGTCGTGCCGTGTCCGCAACCCGGGCAGTAGTGCATAACCGCATCGGTGAGCACTTTTGTTTTGGTGTAAACCTCGGTGTAACCCTGGTTCAACAGCTCTTGTTTGCGAGCTTCTATATCTTGATTCATAATCTTTGATTTAATTATTGTGTAACTGCGATAACGTGTAGGTTATGGTTGCGTGTTTTGTGATTGTGCCGTGTGCCGGTTCATTTCACCACTGCCCCCGACACATTCAACATTTACGCATACACACGTTTTATTTTATAATTTTGTTTTCCAGAGCTTCCAGAACCTCTGTCGGGGTCGGGATAATGCCGCCAAAACGTCCGAAATGTTCGGTTTTGACACCGCACTGCGTTGCAAGGCGCACATCCTCTATCATCTGTCCGGCACTCATCTCAACGCAAAGAATGCCTTTGACGTGCTTTGCGACCTCGGCCAACTGCTTGGTCGGGAACGGGAAAAGGGTGATAAGGCGGAACAGTCCGACTTTGATGCCCTTCTCGCGTGCCATCTGCATAGCTTTCATGGCTATGCGGCTCGACGAACCGTAGGCGACAAATATGTAGTCGGCATCTTCGCAATTCAAAGTCTCGTAGCGCACTTCTTTTTCTTTCATTTCGGCGTATTTGGCCTGCAGTTTGTGGTTGAACACCTCTTGACGAGCCGAATCAAGTTCGAGCGAAGTGATGATGTTGTGGTTGCGGGTGGCAGGTTTGCCCCAGGTGCCCCACGGTGCGTTTTTGCGACGTTCCTCTTCGGTCCAGCGGGGGATGTAGTCGCGAGTGTAGAGTTTCTCCATGCACTGGCCGATAGCACCATCTGAGAGAATCAGCACTGGGTTACGGTATTTGAAAGCAATGTCCCATGCCTCGAACACAAAGTCGTACATCTCCTGCACGCTTGCCGGAGCGAGGGTGTAGAGCTGATAGTCGCCGTGACCGCCGCCCTTGACGCTCTGGAAATAGTCACTCTGCGAGGGCTGTATCGTTCCCAGACCAGGACCGCCGCGCATAACGTTGACAACCAGACAGGGTATTTCGGCACCGGCCAAATAAGTAAGACCTTCCTGCATCAGCGATATTCCGGGCGATGAGCTGGAGGTGGCTACCTTCTTGCCGGTTGCGGCACCGCCATAGACCATATTGATAGATGCCATCTCGCTTTCGGCCTGCAGAACAACCATACCTGTGTCTTCCCAGGGTTTCTCGGCCATAAGGGTTTCCATAACTTCAGACTGCGGGGTAATCGGGTAGCCAAAGTAGCCGTCCGTACCACTGGCAATCATTGCTCGGGCAATAGCCTCGTTGCCCTTCATCAATTTCAGTTCTTTTGCCATTGTATTTTCTTTTTTCTGTTTAACACTTGATTTTGTAAACCGAGATAACGCCGTCCGGGCAGACGATAGCGCAGCTGGCGCATCCGATGCATTTGTCATTGACGGTCTCGGTGTAATTGTAACCCTTGCCGTTTACATTTTTCGACAGAGCGATGCACTGCATTGGGCATGCGGCGAGGCATACTGCGCATCCCTTGCAACGCTCGGTGTCGATTACGATTTGTCCTTTAAATGCCATAGTTTTAAATTTGTGTGATTAATATTTAGGTACTTTGTTTTTGAAGTGAGACTGCAAAGATACTAAATTTAGGGAGAACGGCTGATTGTGTGGGCCGTAAAATCCCGCGTAAGTATCAGAGCAGCTTTTTCTTAAGGTTCAGTATCATATCGTCAGTCATGCGGGCGAGGTCATACTGCGGACTCCAATCCCACTCCTCGCGAGCACAGCTGTCATCCATTTTGTTGGGCCAGCTGTCGGCAATGGCCTGCTTGATGGGTTCGGGCTGATAGGTCATCTTGAAGCCGGGATAGTGTTTCTTTATTGCGTTGTAGATGATTTCGGGGTCGAAACTCATGGAGGTCACGTTGAAACTGTTTCTGTGTTTCAGTCTTGCGGGGTCTGCCTCCATGATGTCGACCATGGCTTTCAGGGCATCTGGCATGTACATCATGTCCATATAGGTACCCTGTTTCAGCGGGCAAACAAAATCCTCGCCTTTCACGGCGGCATAGTATATCTCGACTGCGTAGTCGGTGGTGCCGCCGCCGGGCAGTGTCTGATGGCTTATCAACCCAGGGAAACGAACCGAACGGGTGTCCACACCGAAACGGGTGAAATAGTAGTCGGAAAGCAGCTCGCCGGTGACCTTGGTGACGCCGTAAATGGTGTTGGGTCGCTGAATGGTGTCCTGCGGCGTGTTGTCGTGAGGGGTCGAAGGACCAAATGCACCTATCGACGATGGTGTGAACACCGCACAGCCGAACAGACGGGCCACCTCCAAACAGTTTACCAGCGAGCAAATGCCCACATTCCAGCCAAGCATCGGGTTGAGTTCGGCAGTAGCCGAGAGGATTGCCGCTAAATTGTAGATAGTGTCGGTGTTGTAGTTTTTCACCGCAGTGGCTATCTGCATGATTTGCGTGGAGTCGATGCGCTCGATGGGGCCACGCTCGTATGGGTCGCCTTTGAGCGGACGAAGGTCACTGCAAACCACATTGTCGTTGCCGTAGGTGTCGCGCAATACGCGGGTGAGCTCGGATCCTATCTGTCCGCCTGCACCCACTATCAATATCTTTTTCATTGTTTAGTGTTATGTTTGTTTGATTATTTAATGATTCCGTGAAATTCAAGGCAACCTTTCACTAATGTGTGAAGGCTCCTTTTCACCACTGTTTTGCAGTCGGTAAATTAATTGTCACCATTTGCCGGAGCATTTTCTTCCAGCACCTCAGCTTCGTCAAACCTGGTGGCCTCCTTAAGGCGTTTCTCTATTCGCGCTATGGCTATAAACGCTACAATGCGCATCACGCCATCGGCCACGATTCCCAGCCCGACTATTACGGTCAGAACCTTGCTGACATCTTCTGCATTGAGCAGGGCAATGTAGCCCAGAACCACGTTAAGCAGGCCAACGAGCAACATAATCCACCAGTTGCCGTACTGCGCTTTTTTGTATCCAAACGATGATATAAGTAGCGAAAGCCCCTCATACATCACCCATGTGGCAAACAGCACACCTATAGCATTGGTATTCAGCGCTCCAAAGGTACTTATGATAAATAGCGATCCCAGCATAATCTGGAACACTCCGAGCAGCGTTGACGAGCTTGCGTTAGGAATAATCTTTTGGGCTTTGAGACTGAACAGGATTGTGAAACAGCCCGATGCCAAAATCAAGACACCGAGCAACCATGTGAGCGACTGTGTGCTTTTTTCGGGATAGCTAACACACAAAACACCGACAGCCACCAAAATAATAGCTGTCAGAATGAGATGAACTTTAACTTTCATAAGCAACTAGTAAATAAAATGCATCCAACATTCAACATATCAATACATTGCCAAGTCGGCTGCCGTTATTTGACGATTACGAAAATACGAAATTATTTCGTTTCCCGCACACTTTTGTCTTTACGAAATGTTTGATTGCGAAATATGGCGATTACTGTGGCAAAGTGTTGTCACTACATTGCAGTCCCGATTAGCGCAATGAGCGGAGAGTGTCTTTCTGCCTGTCGCCTATACGAAAACTTTCCAGGGCTTTCTGTATGCTTTTGCGTCGCACCCATTCGCCAAGCGCATCAGAACGCAGGTATTCCATAGTCTCATCCCATCTTTTGGCAAGGGCTGTGGCGAAATACCACGCTTGCATCATGCGGATATAGTATTCGTCGCGTTCTATGGAAGCAACCCACTGCAGGTATTCGTGCCTGAAGCGGATGTCGAGAAAGTGCCGCATAAGCATCGATATGCCAAAGCGTACAGTGTACTCGTGCGGCGACGACAACCAGATGGCAATCCTGCCAGACAATTTTTCAGCATTTCGGGCGAAGGTTTTGGGCGACAGCGAGTCGCACACAGCCCAGTTGGTCACGAACGGCAAAAAAAGCTCTGTTTGGTCAAAAGCCACGCCAAAATTCTTCATGCCGCATATTATGTATGCGTGAAGCATATTTTCCTCATGCCATCGGTGCGGAAGAAGTGGATTGCCGAATATGCTCAAACTGTAGCCGCATTCCCTTGCTATGCGCCGCAGATCAGGCGACCTCACGCCGATTATGGTTTCTGGCCTAATGTTCGGGATAAGCCTTGCCGAAAAAACGGCATATTGCTCGTCGCGAAGGGCAAACAAAGTTTGCTCAAGATTGTTGTTTCTCCCAATAGTCTGCATTGGAAATATTCAGCTTTTTAGGGTCGAAGTGCGGTTCCGTACCCTGCTTTCTCGATTTCTCGTATTCTTTCAATGCGTTCAGTGCCTTAGGCGACAACAACAGGATGGCTACGATGTTAATCCACGCCATCGCGCCTACGCCAATGTCGCCGAGAGTCCACGCAATGCCGCTGCCGGTAACCGAACCCAGCACCACGGCGGCAAGAGTGAATATGCGCAACACCCAGATGGCAATCTTTTCGGTTCGTTCGTCGCCAAAGGTTCGGTCATACTCTTCGATTGCCGCTTCCGCTGCCACTCGTTCGGCCTCGCTCATCTTTGCCCAGCGCCGTTTGAGAGCGCGACCGCGAAATCGGCTGAAGAGATAAACCAAGTTGGTCTCGGCATAGTAATAGTATGCCATAATGGTCGTGAAAGCGAAAAAGAATAGCGCAAACGAAATAATGACATCCGCTGCTTTGGTTCCAATCACGGTAGCAAGAGCCGCGGAAGTGTAGAACACGCCAGGTTCGCCTTCGGGCGCTTCAGGGTTTTGGTGCATATATGCAACATGTGTCGTTCCGTCTGACATAGTCTGCACATGGTCAATGATGTTATAGGTGTGGCAAGCCAGAATCATCATAGCCGTGGCTGTACACACCAGCAGGGTGTCTATATAGACAGAGAAGGCCTGAACTAAACCCTGCTTGACGGGATGGTTTACCTTGGCAGCGGCAGCCACTATGGGGCCTGTGCCCTGCCCTGCTTCGTTGGAGTATATGCCGCGTTTCACTCCCCATGCTATGGTGCTGCCAAGTATCGCCGCACCCACCTGACTCACCCCGACGGCACCACGCAACATCTCGACAAACACCGACGGCACAACCTGGTAGTGAACGACCAGCACCACTACCGAAAGCACCACGTATATTACGGCCATAACGGGTGCCACAAGCTGTGCCACATAGGCTATCCGCTTAACTCCGCCTATGATGACAAGTGCCAGAAGCAGTGCCACACCAATACCAACAACCCACGCCTCTATATCGAATGTTCGCGACATCGACATGGCAATTCCGTTGCACTGCACCGGTGGCATAAAGAAGCCGCAAGCCAGGGCTGCTATGATGGCAAAGAGCGAACCGAACAGCGGACTGTGCAATCCCTTTTCAATATAGTAGGCCGGACCGCCACGAAACTGGCCGTGGTGATTTTCTTTATAGATTTGGGCAAGCGTGGCTTCCGCAAAGGCACTTCCCGCCCCGAAGAATGCAATAACCCACATCCACACAATGGCCCCTGCACCCCCAAATCCGATTGCGGTAGCCACTCCCACAATGTTGCCCGTCCCAACACGCCCTGACAATGCCATGGCGAAGGCCTGAAACGACGAGATTCCGGTTTTCTGTTTTTTATCGGTACTGAACAGCAGCCTGCACATCTCACCAAAACGCCTCACCTGCACAAAACGGGTCCTTACGGAGAAATAGAGGGCTGCAGCAAGACAAAGCACCACAAGAGCGGGACTCCATACCAGACTGTTGACTGTCTGTATGGCCGTGTTGAGCCATGAGGCGGTTGTAAGTGGAGGCATACTCATTCTTTTTCTTTTCGGTTTTCACATAGACCTATGCGGGTACGTTACGTTTTTGCAATAGAAGTGTCCGTTTTGCACAACATTTCAACCGCAAGCCACCCCAACGTGGCTCCGATAGCGTTTGCAATCAAATCGTTTATATCGAACGAGCGATATGGCAGCAGTTTCTGCCCGAATTCTGTGACAACACCGATTGCCATACTCCCAAGCCAAACAGTCAGACAATGCGGTAACATGCATGCGTTTCGCATGCCCATCAATTTAGTCAGAAAAAAAGCGCAAAAACAATAGATCGAGGCGTGAAAAAAATGGTCGGGTCGCAGGCCGAGAATAAAATTGTCGGGCAGCGGCAACCCGCCCAACGGCATCCACATCGAGAGCAGCAAAATCACAAAGTAGGCGGCAGCCCAATATTTCATCCGTTTTCCACTGAAAAGGTTCTTTAGCCAGTTTATCCGTTGCCGTTTTTTTACAGACTTGGCCGAGTGCTTCATCCATACATCGCCACCGCACATTAGGGACTTGCCGTCACCGCGTTTCACCTCGCTCACACGGCCTAACACCGCCGCCTGTTCGACCAGTTCCTCACTGCGGCAGGAGTCTCCCATAACCACAAATTTTTCTCCCTTACAGCACAAAAAACGGCGAAATACACACTTCGACTCTCTCTCAATCGCTAATATATCATACCGTTGGGGTTTAAGCCCCTGTTCGATTTGCACCACGCACACTCTTTCCAACCCATTTCGAAGAAGAGGCTCCATCCCGTATCCCCCATAGCGGGCAAAGAAAGGCGACCCCTCGCGGATGGCAGCTTTCAGCTCTATGAGAAACACACGTGTATAGTCGTCTGGCAAAGTAGCGGAAAGTGTGTGGTTTTTGTACGCCATATTGTTGCAACGGTTTGTTTAAACAACGTATTCTCTCGTGTTTTATTGCCTTAACGACAAAACATGATGTCCGCAGATAGCAGAGAACCGCAGGCTTGGAGACTATGCGTTGACAGAAGAGATAAACACGACGATAGACCTGCTGTACGAAGCCAGACGGAGCAAGATGAAATGGGATGAGTTCAAGCGACAGGGCAACCTGATAGAAGGGCTGGTAGAAGACAGGTTTGAGCCGGCTGTGGTGCTGATGGCCGACGAGATGAGCAGCGGAGTGGATAATTTTAGAGATGTGTTGACGTTATATAACAAGAGTGCGGAGGCTGAAGCGAACAGTGGAGGACTTGCCTTGTTCGAGCCGAGGACGAAAGAGGATATAAAGAAAGACATAGTAGAATATTATAAAAAGAAAAGAAATGGACAATCAGACAACACCGAAGCAGCCAGCGGAGCAGCAGTCGCAACCGAAACAAGACCTGAAAGCGCGGAAACTCGATCTGCTGTTCAAGGCACACAAGAAGGTGATGGAGGACAGCGAGGAAACGAAGCCGACGGAGACCGAAGAGGAGCAGTAGCGGAGAGCCGGGAGCAAAGACTCCAGGAGGAGCGCAAGCAGCGTATCCTTGCCGAGGGCACAGGCTATGAAAAACCTTTCGGCCTTACGCCCGTCAGCGAGACGATGACCCCGGAGGAAATCGGAGCCAACGTGCGCCGTATCGTCGAAGGGTTGAAAGAGAACGAGGGCAGCGGAGCCTTCGAGGACTTTGCCTACAATGGCAACTACAAGAAGAACGCAGGGCATCAGGTTGACGAATACCTGGTGTCGCTGTCTGGTGTTGTGCCCGACGAGACGTTGCGACAGTGGTACGAGAGCGAAGGTTTGAAGAGCCGAGACGACTTGCGGAGATTGGGAGAGGGCCTGTATGGAGCCAACGTGCGGAGTCAGAAGTCGGAGGGAGAAACGGCGAAGCCGACGAAGGAGCAGAAGGAGCTGACGAAAGGCGTGGTGGAGGTGCTGAAAGCCACGGGCGTGCCGACGCACTACGTGACGAAGAAAGGCCAGGAGATGCTGGACAAGTACAGAGAGAATGTGAAACTGATGAGCGGGGGCGAGATGAGCGAGAGGCGCAAAGAAAGGGAAGAGCAGAACAGGGTAATAGACGAAGCCACGGCTTTTGTGACAGGGAAAAGCGTTGCTGAAGCACGCAGAAAACGCCTCGCCAGAGAAGAGAAACGGAGAGAGGATGCAAAAGAGGTGTACAATATTATTTTGTCAGGTGAATATAATGATGTATCTTTGCAAGAAATTAGAGACTTCATAGATGATGTCACACCAGACAACAAGTACGGACGACGGCTATCTGAACGACTTCCACAGGAAGTGGAACGAAGAATGTATGAAAGAGCGCGAGAGAACGCTCTCGATGCACTTTTCACACGAGTTTCTGAAAGCACAGTCAGACCGAATGAACGAACTCGTCCGTCAGGAAGAAGAGCTATCGAGGCAAAGAAGAAAGAGCTGTTAGAGCGGTGGGCTAAAGCTACAGGCAACTGGCACACCGACCTCACAGATTTCACCGACAACACAGAACCTATCGGCAGCGGCACAGACAGCGACGTGTACGCCGCCAAGGACGGTACGCACGTCATAAAACTCTCGCACGGCAAGCCCGAAGGCAAGCGTTTCAGACCCGACCTTGACAACATTCCCCTGTTCAACTATGTGTTTCCCAACTCTGCATATAAGATAGTTGGGTATGGAGACTTTGGAAAAGGTTTTGTCCGTGTGCTGGAACAGCCCATTGTCAATTTTTCCAACAGCAAACCTTTGACCGAGCAGGAGCGCGTGGAGTACATGGCCGGACTTGGATTCAAGCCCATAAACAAGGAGAACTCAGCCTTCAGCAACGGCGAGATAATAGTGGCCGACCTGCAGAAAAGCAACATCGTGCGCGACGCAGCCGGAAACATCAGCGTGATAGATGCGGACTGCAAGCTGCACACCAAGGACGTGGGAGGGAATTACAGCTATTTCCCAGTGGAACACGACCTGCCGCAGAGCAATTTGCGCGAGATGCGAGCCTACCACGGCAGCGGTGCTGACTTTGAGGCATTCGACCACTCGCACATGGGCGAGGGCGAAGGGGCGCAGGCTTACGGATATGGCACCTACGTTACGGAGGTGGAAGGGATTGGGAGGATGTATGCGGAGAGCACAAGTAGAGGACAACTATCTAAAAAAATCACAGCCGCAAATAAAGACTTATTAAATGCTTTATGGGATTACGAACACGCCAACGAAGAAGATAAAGAACAAGCAAAAGAGAATTACGAAAAGGCAGAGGAGAAACTAACAAAACTTAGGGAAGAAGACAAAAGACGTTTTAATGAGAATGATTATGACAAAATCCTCTACACGGTGGAGATACCCGACGACGACGGGAGCAACTACTTTGACTACACCAACCTGCCTGAAACGGAGAGGTGGAATGAGATAAAAGAGCGCTTAATGCCGATAGCCAAGGAGAGGTATCCGAAGTCGGACGAGGTGAGTATAGACAAATGGCTCGACAGAGAGTACCTGAACGCTGGGGAGGCTACCAACAGACAGGGCGGTGCTGTCTACCACAACATCATTACCGCTATAACCGGCAGCGACAAGGCTGCTTCGGAGTTCCTGCACTCGATGGGCTACGTGGGCATCAAGTACCCTGCGGAGTATATGAGCGGTGGCCGGAGCGACGGGGCGAAGAACTACGTCGTCTTCGACGAGAACAACCTCAAGATAGTCGACAAGATACGATTCCACAAGGCCGAGGGTGGCGAGTATGTGCCGGAGATGAAGCCTGTGTTCTATTCGAATGCGATGAGAGCCGTGGAGGGTATAAAGCAAGAGAAAGCCACGGCGGAGCAGTGGAAGGCCATGCTCACCAAGAACGGCGGACTGAAAGCTGGCGAGGACAAGTGGACGGGACTAAGCGACTGGCTCAACGAGCAGAAAGGCAAGAGCCTCACCAAGCAGGAGGTGCTGGACTATATCCGTGAGAATGCCCTTCAGATTGAAGAGGTGAATTATTCGGAGAGCGGTCTAACTGCCTTGCAACAAGAATACGATGAATTGATAAAGGAACATGACGGGAACTGGGAGGGCGCATGGAACGAGATGATAGAGCGTTATGGTGACGACTTCAATATGGCTTTAGACGGAACAGGCGGCAGAATAGAAATCAATGATGGTTTTGAAGACTACCTTGAATCTATAGATGGTTACAGATACATCAACTCCACTCGCCTGGAATACACCACCGAGGGTTTGGAGAACAGGAGCGAGATAGCCTTGACCGTGCCGACCATCGAGCCGTGGAAAGAGAGCGACGAGATACACTTCGGCGACGCAGGCGAGGGCCGCGCCGTGGCGTGGGTGAGGTTCGGAGAGACGACGGACAAGGACGGCAAGCGCGTACTGGTCATCGACGAGATACAGAGCAATAGGCATCAGGAGGGAAGAGAGAAGGGATATCGTCCGAAGGAATTGCAACGTTTGATAAAAGCAAGTCAAGATGCTTGGGACGAACTTCAGGATTACAATGATGAACTCGAAAAGAAAGGTATCAAGCACCCGTTAGAAAGAAGCGAAGACGAATGGCGCAAACACGAAAAACTGGTTAAAGCACTCAATGATGCAGAAGAGGCACAAATGGAGTGGGAACGAGTGAATGGAAGAAATGCAGGTGATGTTCCCGACGCGCCGTTTGACAAGAACTGGCACGAGGTGTGCATGAAGCGCATGCTGCGGTATGCCGCCGAGAACGGCTACGACAAGGTGGCTTGGACTAAGGGCGAGCAGCAGGCGGAGAGGTACGACCTGAGTAAAGCCGTAGAGAAGATAGACATACAGACAGTAAAACGGGATGGGAAAGATGTGAAAATGGTAAATCTAAAATTCCCAGAGCGTGGTCAGTCTGCCATGTACATTTCGGAAGATGGCATTATTTCACAAGCCAATGGACTTATGGAAAATGCCAATGGCAAACACGTTTCAGAGGTGTTTGGCAAGTCTCTTGCAGAGAAAATAATGAATACCGAGTGGGAAACCATCGAAGGCGAGGGCATGCATATCGGAGGCGAGGGGATGAAAGGGTTCTACGACCAGATACTGCCGAGGTTCATGGACAAGTACGGCAAGAAGTGGGGAGTGAAAACCGGGGAGGTGGAGTTGCCGAATATCGGCGACAACGGCCTCACGATGTGGAGCGTGGACGTGACACCCGAGATGAAGGAGAGCGTGATGGAAGGACAGCCGATGTTCTTCAAGACGGAGGACGGGGAGGTGCTGGGGTACACTTTGAACGGCGAGATATACATAGACCCGCGAGTGGCGACACCCGACACACCGATACACGAGTACACGCACCTGTGGGCGCAGGGATTGCGGAAAGCCAACCCGACGGCATGGGCGCAGCTGACCGAGGAGATGAAAGGCGTGGAGGACGGACGGCTGTGGGAGTACGTGAGAGGACGCTACCCGGAGCTGAAGAACGAGGACGAGCTGACGGATGAGGTGTTTGCCCACTACAGCGGCAAGCGAGGGCGTGAACGTCTGGAGGCGGACATGAGAGAGGAGATGTCGAAGACCCACGATGTATTCGAGAAGGCGAAGGTGGCCACGATGTTCCACAAGCTGAGAGAGATACTGAGCAAGTTCTGGAACATGGCACGTGACCTCTTCGCAGGCAAGGTGGAGGGGGTAGAAAACCTGACAGCCGACGACTTCGCCGACATGGTGATGGGCGACCTGGCAAGAGGGTACAACCCGAGAGCGACGGAGGAGAAGACGCTGATGGGCGTACACAACATAAGCGAGGAGAAGCTGAAGAAGGCATTGAAGCAGGGCGGGTTCGCCAACCCGAGCATGGCAGTGATAGACACGAAGAACGGCACGCTGAATGTCTACGGCGAGATAAGCCTGATACCGAAAGCAAGCCTGATAGACAGCAGGACAGGGCGGAATGCAGGCACATACGCAGGCGACGCATGGACTCCTACTTATCCCAGCATCACCAAGATGATGACCAAGCAGGGAGAGAAACACTTCGATCAGATTGCGAAAGAGGCAGCGAACGGAGACAAAGAGCTGGAAAGACATCTGAAGCAGCAGCTGGAGCGTTTCGTGGATGGCGACACACACAACCTGGCGTTCATATTCTTGAAGCAGAAAGGGTATGACCCGAAGAAGAAGATGAAGAGGATAGACAGCACACCGGAGGAGTACGAAGCAGCAAGAAAGATTACGGGAGCAGATAACCTCTCGAACGTCTCTTTTGACGACCTGACACAGGAGCAGAAAGATGAGCTCCTAAAACTCATAATGGGCGACATAGAGAACGAGGCGAAGAAAGCCACCGCAGGTATAGCCGACGAGGAGAAGAGGAAGAAAGCCGAACAGTTGCTCATTGACGCTAAGCGTGCGAAGTACGTTGACGAGAAAGGCAGGATGTACTTCAACGCCACGGACAACTACCTGCACGGACTGCAGATGGACGAGCGGAGACGCAATGAGCCAGAGGTGGATTGGTACGGAACGGACAGCGATGCGGACTATATGGTAGCCAAGGAAGGACTGGCTGAAGAATACTACAAGTGGAAAGAGACGCTGTTCAACGACGAGGACATAGACGAGAAGCTGTTTGCAGGATGGACACCAAGCGGAAACAGAAGGTATGTGCCGAACACGGTGGAGAACGCCAGCAAGCTCATGAACAAAAACGCAGAGCAGAACAGCTACGACCAGACAGGATTCGGTCCGACAAGAGCCATACTGCTACCGAGGTTCAAAAGCCTGAGCGACATTAGGAAACACAAAGAGTTGCTGAACAGAGGTGTCATAGAGGACGGCGACGGCAAGAGCCAGATGGAGCAGAGAACCGAAGAACTGAGCAACGAGCTGTTTGACATCGTGGGACAGATTTCGGATATGAAGAAGATAGACAGCAACCCGTTTATCAACAACGACATCGCTGAGAGCAGACTGCAGGAGGCGTTGACCAAGAGAGACCCGATAGCATACCTTAACAGCGAGTACGGCTACGACATCGCCAAAGACAGCGATCTGGCATCGCAACTTATGAACTTCATAGAAGACGTGAAGACATTGCCGGCCAAGTATTTCGAGACGAAGTTCAAACGTCCCGTAATGCTGGACGAGTTCGAGGTGGCGGTGGTGCCGGACAACGTGAGCGAGGATGTGCGGCAGGCGCTGGAGGATGCAGGGCTTACTGTGGTGAGCTACGAGCACGGCAACGAGGAGAGCAGAAAGAACGTGACGCTGGAGACGGTGAGAGGGAAAGAGGGGATAATGTTCCAGAAGGTGGGAGGTGATGAGAATGACAATAGAACTGTCAATATTGTTGGAGCGGAGAAGGAACATGGTTTCAAGGACTTCAAGGAGGCGCGAAAGTGGGCAAAGCAAAACATTGTCGGAGAATATGAGAACCCAGAAATAGGAAACGTCAATATCAGCAGCACAGCCGTTGACAAATACCTAAGCGAAAAGGCTGTCAGTAAGAGCGACAACAAAGATGTTCACCTTTCTGCTCTGAAAGTTATGCCGAGTATCATAGAAAACTCCATTGTTGGAGAGGTTCATGATGACAAAAAAGGCGACAGACACTTGAAAGACGTTGTACGCTTGTATGGTGGAATAGACATTGATGGCCAACTCTACCGTGTCAAAACAACGGTAAAGCGCTACAATAGTGAAAACGAAAAATCGAAAGCTTACAGCTATGAAATAACAGAAATCGAGTTGTTGGAAGGGACACATGGAGACGACAATAATGGCGAACTCCCCCGCTCAGGCAACAACTCGTTTTCAGCTGCAAAATTACTGAATTATCCCGAAACTGCAAAAAATAATTCACAAGAGGCCGAGAGCGAGAACGATATTTCGGTAGTGACGAGGATAGGCGAAGGGCCGCAGGTGACTTACACGCCATACGACGAGGCGTTGAAGAGGGCGAAGAAGGCAGGGTATACGAAGGCGCAGTTCGACCGCCACATAGAGAGAGTGTGGAACCAGCGGAAGAAGACGGCCGAGAGGTTTGCCGAGAAGCTGAACCTGGGCGACCGAGTAAACGTGGTGCTGGACATCGACGAGCTGGAAGGCATGAACCTGACCGACCGCCAGAAGAGAGCCAAAGGGTGGTACGACACCAAGACGGGGAAGATATACGTCATCATGTACAACAACACGGGGATGGACGATGTGTTCCATACTATACTCCACGAAGGGGTGGCACACCACGGACTGAGGGAGTTGTTTGGAGAGAACTTCGACACGTTCCTGGACGACGTGTATGCCCACAGCACGGAGGATATAAGGAGAGAGATAGCGTCGCTTTCGAAGAAATACAACTGGAACGTCCGCACCGCCACAGAGGAGTATATGGCGAAAATGGCGGAGACGCAGAACTTCGAACACCCACAGTATGAGAGCTGGTGGAGGATGGTGAAAGACTGGTTCATAAGGATGGTGAAGAAGATAGGTATGGGCGACTGGATCGGCAACCACACCATCACGGAGAACGAGTTGAGGTTTGTGCTGTGGCGGAGCTGGAAGAACCTGACAGAGCCCGAGGGCAACTGGGGATATGTGAGACAGGCGCAGGACATAGCGATGCAGGCCGAGCTGGGCGTGGGAGAGTATGCGGACAAGGCACCTTACGGCAGAGACTGGAAGGTGGAGAAGCAGAGAGAGGGAATGGCAGCAGAGGACGACATAACGCTACGCGACGGAAAGACGCGGGCGGAACGGCAGGCCGACATTCGGGCCGAGGAGATGGAGATAGAGCGCAAAGCCAAAGCCGACGGCACATGGAAGAAAGCACCCAACGGTAAACCGAGCAAGCTGGACGACCGCCAGTGGAAGCAGGTACGGACACAGGCTTTCAAGACGATGTTTGGCGATTGGGAGAAAGCGGCAATTGCAGCCTATCTGCTTGGTGACGACGTGGTAGCGCGCCTGACCGGGAACGAATTTGAAAAAGACGATATGCCCATAACAAAGCGTGTCGCCGAATATTATGACACCAAGTATGCCGGGAGAGTGGAAAGAGCTGGTGTCGGAACAATACTTCTTGACGAAAGGAGCGTCAAGGACAGTATCTCGCATGGACTCGGACGCACAAAGGCTGCTGCATTTGCCGCAGTACCCGAAATCATATCGGGCGGGCGTATAATAGACCGACAGGAAAACTGGAAGGGCAGAGGCTACGGCTCGGTTACTTTTGCAGCACCCGTGAAAATCGGTGAGGAGAACCATATCTGTATTGTTGTCGCCAACGAGGTCACACATTCGGACGGTACACACCGTTTCTATCTGCATGAGGTTGCGCTTCAAAAAGAACTCCAAGACGAGGAGTTCAAGACCGGGATTGATACCGGCTCCCATCTTGGAGATGTTGCAAAGATACTAAAAGATATTCTGTCGGCAAAAACCAATTCATCAAAGGTGGTGGACGAGAACGGCGAGCCGCAGGTGGTGTACCACGGCAGCAGGAGTGGCGAGCAGATACGAATATTCAACACGCCGTCGTTTTTCAGCAACGACCGCAGCACCGCAGACATGTTCAAACGCGAAGCTGATTGCATACTGCAAGTAAACGGGCAAAAGGTGGCAATTGACGACATTTCAGCAAGGCAGTTGGCAGAGTTTGCAACAGACGGAGACTATGAAGTTGATGAACTGTACGGCTGGGGGAATTTTGCCGATGTGATAAGAGAAAAACTCGAAGCAGGAGACCACCTTGACAGGGAAATACTCGGCGACATACTGGAATATGTCGGGATTGAAACGCCAATAGACGAGATTGTGAGCATCGGCATGGAGCGTGTGCCGGACGTGTACGAATGCTATGTGAACATGCGCAACCCTCTGGTGATTGACTTCGGCGGCAAGACGTGGGGAGATGCAGGCACACTGGAGATGGAGGCAGAGGTGCACAACGCCGCAAAGAACGGCTACGACGGGGTGATTGTGCGTAACATACGCGAGGGCGGCTACGCGGGAGAGTTGAGAGACGGCAGCGAACCACCGCTATCAACCGACTACATACCGATGTCGCCCAACCAGATAAAGAGCGCGACCGAGAACGTCGGAACATTCGACCCTGCCAACGACGACATCCGTTTCCGCGACGGCGAAGAAGATGCGACAGAGGATGCGCAGACGGACGAGAGCATAGAGGACCAGTTCCGGCGCGGAGGCATGGGCATGGCCGAGCGGACGACGCTGGTTCAACTACTACAACCAACGCTCCACCAACGCATCCGCCGAACAGTTCAACTCAAAAATAAAATCATTCCGCAAGTCCCTCCGTGGAGTCAGGAATATCGGTTTCTTTTTCTTCAGACTCTGCAATATCTACGCCTAAACACAGGTGTTTGCAGGTGATCCCAGGTAACCGACCTGGCACGGACCTAAACCACAAATACCGGGCGGCTTTCACCACCCGGTATTTGCTTTTAAACCAAACTATATCTTAAGTGCCCTTTTTTTCAGCACACGGCGTTTCGGAAAAAGCCCTTGTGCGCGAAGAGGCAAACCAACAAAACCTCTTCTGACCTCTTAAGACGTTGCAAAATTATAAAAGTCTGCACAATCACCGACATTTTTTTTGCGGAGAAAATTCTCATATTTGCAGGTGGTCGACTATGACGATATTTTGAGTACAGTTTTTTCTTATTTATGACCTCTTACTGCTACTTTTTTGCAATTTTTTTCATTTTAGGTCGCTTTTTTTGTGCCCCTATAATGCAAAATTGCACATTTCGAACCGAAGCAATAACCGTATACACATGCAATATCTGAACATTCAGCCTATTAGGTTGTTTAGAATTATCACGTAAAGACTATTCCTCCTTGGGTTGATAGGTTTGATATACAATCACAATGCCGTTTTCCGGGATAATCGCAAAACTGTCGCCGAGGCACGCATTGAGCGTTCCCTGCCACAAACGGGGCAAAGGCTCGCGGCAGAGCGGATATTTCAGCCCCTCGGTGGTTATCAGACAACCGGGGGTCATTGAAAACAGCGAGACCTGCTGTCGCGCGAAACTGGCAAACTCGCTCCGCCGGTTCACTGGTGTAAAGCGTCCGTAATCGGTAAGCATACAGACAACCGGGGCGCTGGCATGGTGAAAGTCCTGTAACCCGCTATTGCACACACTTTCAAAATAGTCAGCAAGGAGAGAGATATTGCCCAGTGTGTGGTCCTCCCGTTTGCCGGTGGCCCCCAAGATTGTTATGTTGGCCTCCGGCCATTTGTCGCGCACATAACGGAATGCCTTCGTCTGGTCGTTGGTGTCCTGCTCGGCGACCCGTATGCAGCGCACAGCGCCACTGTTTCCTATCGAATCCATATCGCCTATTACGATGATGGGCGCACATATACCCAGACCCTTGCCCACAAACGTGTCG
Organism: uncultured Bacteroidales bacterium; assembly: GCA_905235855.1. GTDB lineage: Bacteria > Bacteroidota > Bacteroidia > Bacteroidales > P3 > Colimorpha. The sequence goes on along the minus strand of CAJONE010000005.1, from coordinate 47,377 downwards.
TAAGCACCGTCGCAGCACACTATTTGGTCGGCCTCGCCGAATGCTTTAAGCGGCTGGGGTGCAGTAGGAAAATCACCGTTGCAAAGGATAGCTACATTCATTTTTCTATGCCGGAATTTTGTTTGCACATAAACTTTCACTTCAATATACCAGTCGCGACCATCATGCGGCGATAGTAGCCTGCTTTCTCGTGCAGCCTCATCGGGTAGGCTCTCGACGAGGAGGGCATCCGCCAAAGCCGCATAATCCGGTTGCCCAAAATGAACTCGCTGGCCATACCCATCGGCGGGACACTCGCACCATAATCCTCAACAATCACGCTGATGCTTTTCTGACCAGTGCACACTATATCGCCACACAACGGCAAGTCGGACAACAGTGCTGACAGATCGGTTTTCTCGACTATACACAGGCCTTTGTCGGAAGCGTTGCCGTTCATGCGGCAAACGGCCGTGGCCGTGTCGTAAACGGCTATTCCGTGTTCGGCAAGCATCGACTGGATATCAGCCTGCCTAAAACCACGCCGTTCCTTGTCCACAAATCTTTCTGCATCACCATAAAACAGAAGTCCAAATATGTTCCACATTTGATTCGACGGGTTAGGGTAGAAAAAATCCATGCGCCAGCGGTTGCGCGGCGGCGGAAAACTGCCAAGCATAAGCAGACGAGCCCCTCGTGGCAGAAACGGCTTCAGCGGATGCCGCTCGACAGGTATTTCGTTACTGTTCATAAGCTTTTTGTCACTGTTTTCCGCCCGTAGTCTGCAAGAGATAGTCCCTGCGCCATTTGATGTAGCCCATAACCGCCACGACGAGGTAAATGGCATACATCACGGCTGTGGCGTACATGCCCGTGAGGATGCCAAGTGCCATCATTAGCGGCTCGCTGACGATGCATAGAATCCACTGCTGGTACCAGCGGCGCGAAAGCATATACATCATCATCATTGACAGCGAGGCCGTCAACCCGTCGAGCAACGGATATTGGCTCTCTTTCAGCTGCATTAGCAGAAACGTCAGGGCTGCGGCTAAAAGAAGCGTTATGACCACGATGGGAATGAAAAACCTGCGCGGGCAGCTTTGAATCGCCACCTGGCCTCCCGACGGCAGCTGGTCGGTCTCCGAATCGGCAACACCTGCACTTTGCCTCATCGTCCGCCGCCACGCGACAAAGCCATACACCGAGGCCGCTATATAATAAACGTTGATTCCCATATTGGCATAGAGCCCTTTGCGGAAGAACAGCCACACATACACCACAGGCATCAGAACACCGAACACCCACGTCCAGATACTGGCACGGTATTCGAAGAAGAGGTAGGCAAGACCGATAGCCGCGCCTACCACCTCAACCAGATCAAGCTGAATATTGAAAAAAGTGATTTGAACCAATGCGTCCGAAATTCAGGATTGACACTCCCCCACCCTCTACAAGCTGACCACAATGCGGCCCATAAAATTTATGCCAGGCTGCTGGTAGTAATATCTGTCGACCGCACCCGGGACATCCCACGAATCGCTTCCCCACGCCGAAAGCCTGTAGTGGTTGTTGAAGAGGTTGTTGACCAGAAACTGCGCTTCGATTGTGCTCTTCCCTTTCAGTGTCCATGTGTACGATATCTTTGCGTTGCTCACAAAGTAGCCATCCTGCTTCATCGACTCGCGCGATGTGTTGTCGACGTACATGTCGCCCACATATTTGCCTACGAGCTGCAGCTTGAGCGTTTTCCACGGGTTGAAATTGAGCATTAGAGCTCCCACTATACTCGGCGACATTGCCAAATCGGTTGTCCCTTTGTGCGAACGGTAGTTCCACAACGAGTCGCAATCCTCGTATTCGTAGTCTATTACCTTGTTTTGGCTGAGCGTGAGATTGGCTCCAAAGTCAAACCAGCGACACGGCTTGTAGCCACCCTCGAGTTCGATACCGATACGGTAGCTCTTGTCCACATTTATAAGCAGTCCGTATCCCGATGTGCTGAACAGTCCGCTCGGGGTGAGCTGGTCTTTGTAGAGCATCGCATACATATTGGCTTTGGCAGTGTAGTTCTTGCCTTTCAGCCCATAGCCGAACTCAATGTCGAGAAGGTGCTCGGCCTTCACCTCTTCGCCAATCATCAGGTGGTTTTTCACGTCCGAGCGGTTTGGCTCGCGGTTGGATATGCCGGCAACAAAATAGATACGGTGCATTTCGTTGAATGCGTAGTTTATGCCCACACGCGGGTTGAAAAACGGATAGAACTTATGATAGTCCATCTCGACCGAATCAAAGTCACGGAAAAACTCGTCGTCGCGACCGCGTAGCGTGTAGTCCACAAAACGCAATTGCAGGTCGGCGTACACATTCATGTGCCCGTCAAGCAAACTGAAAGAGGCTTTGGCGAAAAACGATCCGTCCCTTTTCACACCTTTGTTGCGGTACCATTCATATTTGTCGCCATCGCCGTTTGGTAGCCCATAATGTGCAAGGGTTTTGTTCAGTGTCGAATCTTTCGACCATATCACGTTGCCGTAATGGTTGCCGTCGTAGTAGTTGCCTGCCGCACCAAACGAAAGGTCGACCCATTTGTTGCGGTATTTTGCGGCCATATTGAGCGTATACGAGCTGTTGAACATGTTTTTCTGAGTGATGCAGTCAACCCTGCCATTGCTTATAAGTCCGTATTTTGCAGGTTTGCTGTTGTAGCGGTAGTTCTCGTCGTAACCGTCGCCGTGCGTGAAATCGAATGCTGCATTGAGACTCCATCCTTTGACCAAAGTCTGAACCCAATAGAGCTGATAGTGGCGCTGGTTGTAGAAATCCGCCTCGTTGTCGTAATAGTATATGTTTCCGAGGTCGTCGGCATACATGCCCGCATCATTGTATCGCGGGTCGGCATCGAGGTCAGTGGCAGTCGAACCGTTCCAGGCTATTTCGGTGCGCTGGTGTCCGAGTATAAAAATGGCTTTGAGCAGCGTTTTGTCGTTCGACCAGCTACCGGTGAGAAAAAGCGATTGCTGGTCGCTGCCGCTGTTGCGCACATATCCGTCCGACCCGAAACCGTTGTATGCCATGTCGAACGCAAAACCGTGTTTCGTGCGCCCGCTGCCGACGGTTATGCCATATTGTTTCGTGTTGAACGACCCGTAGCCGATATCCACCGTGGCGTAGGGCTCCGATGCCGGTGTCAGGGTTTGGAAGCTTATCGTGCCCCCGAGCGCGGCACTTCCGCCCACCGAGGTGCCAACACCTCGCTGCAGCTGCAGGCTCTGCGCCATTCCGCCCAAATTCGGTATGTTCACCCAATATACAGCCTGGCTCTCGGCGTCGTTCAACGTGATACCGTTGATGTTGACATTGATGCGCGTCGCGTCCACACCTCGGATGCGTATCGACGTGTTGCCAGTCCTGCCCTGCTCGCTCTCAACCACAACGCTTGGTTGCATTTCCAGAACGTAGGGCACCGAAATTTCGCCCTTGCGGTCGCTGATGTCGTCACGCGTGAGCGTCGCTGTCGTCATAGGCGCCGATGCGCTCACCCTGCTGTCGCTCACAATCACTTCCTCGAGCACACGCACCGAATCGCGGCTGTCACGATGTTCCTGCGCATTGGCGCCAAACGGGATTGTTGTCGAAACAATTGTTGCCAAAACGGCAACGGCTCTGCTTGAGAGCCCACATAAAGTTTTTTTCATAGTTTTTCCTCCGCCGGTATTATCCGGATCAGGTTGTAAGGGTTTGTTCTCAGCTGTCTGGAGCACTATCGGTTCGCACTCCGCAGTTTTGCAGCACCCCTTGGGTTAATAAATAAGATTTGAATCTGTTTTTGGAATTATTGAATTTTCAGCTGTTCATGCGAGTATAGAATTTCCACCACACGTCCGGTATCTTGTTCTCAAGCGCCTGCTCGTAGTCGGAGTAAAGGCATGGTATAAGCATATGCTGCTTGTTTGAGTCTTTTGTATTGGTAGAACACGGAACCTCGACCCACCAACGGTCGCTTTTTTTGCTTTTGTAGTAAACCACCTCTATGCCATGTTCTTCGAGCGGTACAATCACACGGCGGTAGTTCTCCGTGTCGCGGTACGGGTTGTCGTCTTTGCGCTGGCCCACGGCATCTGCAAAATACCACAAAGCGTGTGAGAGCATGTGCGCAGTCTGTCCCGAATTGTCGTGCACCGGCGAAAACTCAAACAGTCCGAGCGAACTGGTTTTGTCGCTCAAACCGGCAAATCTCGTCAGCTGGCATAGCTCCTCACCATAGAAACCGTGCGGCGACGGAAAAGTATTGGCCGGGGCATCGCTCTGCCGCACAGCACCAATGTCAATACTTACGCAGTCGGCATTGCGCAGCAACGGCTCTGAGCGGCCAATATTCTCTCTCACCCAGCCAAGCCGGTAGGCATCGAATTTCAGGTCATCCATCAGTTCCACATAGGGCTGCCCCACAAAATAGGTCTGATATCCAACATTGGTAAAATTGAAAAGATAGTTCGGCTGATCCATTATGATGTGGCGTAGCCAATTGTGCGAGTCCAGCACTCCATCCTCGTCAATGTCGAAACGCGAGTCTATGGCCGCAATGTTGAGCACCCGTCCAACCTGCGCGTATGCACGATAGAGCGACCACGTATAATCCTGTCCTCCGCCGACGGCCACAATGATGCAGTTGTGCCGCAACAGTTCAGCCGCCACCTCGACCAAAGCCTGACGCGAGTCCTCCACCCGCTCACCTTGAACCATATTGCCAAGGTCCATCACCCTCACGCCGTTCTCAATGCCCGCAAGCGGGTACAGGTACCGGCGCACCATATCGGCAGCGTTGGCGCAGTTGAGATTCGCCGCGGCGCCACGACCGTCGGTAAGCCCAATTATTGCTATTCCTCCCTTTTCAATGGATGGGAACCGGTTGCCCTCTTTATTGTAGCTGTCAACCAAATCGCCAAACCGTGGTGCAAAATGACCTCGCTTATAGCCTATCTTGCTGATATCTATCGGTTCGAAAAATGAACTTATATCCATCGCATTCCACATTTTGTCCGCAAAAGTACAAAAAATAACACAATCGGCGAAAAAACATATACATACACCGCAAAAGCATACCCTGTCGGTCATCCGCCAGCATAACTCAAAATTAGCCGCCGACAATCGCAATCTGCAATAAAAACACCCAAAAACCGTTTTGCAATTAAACAGTGGCATGCTACGACCCTCTGTCGTTCAGCAACTGCATTTTGCCAATGTGCGTATCCAAAAAGCTTGTTACCTTATAATTCCGCTAAAACCTTACAAATCATGGCGTACGTTAGTGTTCTTCGGGAGCCATCGGCCTCGCGCAGCCTTGAAAGCCGCCAAAAAGCCAAAAAACTCGGCGTGGAAGGAGAGCGCATTGCTAAACAATGGCTGGCCAACCACGGCTACACTATACTGGACAACAACTACCAGCCCAAAAAACACGAAATCGACCTCGTGGCCATTGAGGGAGGTGACCTTGTTATAATTGAAGTAAAGACACGCAACGACACCAGCGCCGGCTTGCCCGAGGACGCTGTGGATCACCGCAAACGCCAATCGCTGATTCGCTTGGCCGACCATTACGTGCGCTCCAACAATTGGCAGGGCAATACAAGATTTGACGTTGTTGGCATTGTTATGCACAACGGCCAACCCGAAATCAACCTTATCAAAAACGCATTCAACGTGATGTGCTATTAGGGTGTCTCTCCGCCGAAAAACCTGTCTTCGAAATTCAGAAGGTATACTTTTCCCGTTGCACGCGTAATGGCGGTGTAGAGCCATCGCAGGTATTCTTTGTTGAGCATCTCGTCGGTCAAGTAGCCCTGTTCCACTATCACGGTGTCCCACTGGCCGCCTTGGGTCTTGTGGCACGTGAGTGCATAGGCAAATTTAACCTGAAGCGCGTTATAGTAAGGGTTTGATCGAATGGCCTTGTGCCGTTCGGCGCGTGTCGGTAGGTCGGCATAGTCCTCGGCTACGGCGTCATATAGCCGTCGCGACTCGTCCGATGTCAAGCTGGGGCTCTCCGAGTGCAGGGTGTTCAGAATTATCTTGCAATCGAGCGTTGGGGCGTCCGGATAGTCTATGAAACGAACAGTGGCGTCTGCAAAACGGAATCCGTAAAGCTCCTCATGGTTTCGCAACGCAAGCACTTCCACAATGTCGCCGTTGGCGATGAAACCTATATCCGAGTCGGCATCAAGCCAATGGTAGTTGTTTCGCACCACCATAAGATAGTCGCCAGCATTTATTTCACCGTCACGAAACAGAACACGGTTGCGGATAGCCTGGTTAAAAAGGTTCGCACGCTTGTTTGTGCGGCATATCAGGACCACATTCTCCTCCGAACACTCCGAATATTCGCGATTCAACACATCAGTCATATCGCACGCGTCGAGTCTCACAAGGTCACGGCCCATGGGTCCCGCAAAGAGAGGCATGTCGACCGGTTCTCCGTCACACAACTGCCCTATCCTGGCTCGCAACGCCGTGGCGGCTGTGAGTATCTGTGATTCGTATTTCTGACGCACCACCTCCCTGAGTTCCGACTCGTGCACCCTCAGCATAAGTGCCCCTTGCAGAAAACCACTGTTCAAGGCCGGACTTTCAGTCTCGCCCACAGGAGGCAGCTGCGCACTGTCGCCTATAAGCATTAGCCTGCAGTTGTTGCCCGAACGCACATATTCGTTCAGGTCGTCGAGCAGGTTATTCATGGAATGGCCGTCCAATCCCTGCGACGAGAGTCCGATCATCGATGCCTCGTCCACTATAAACAGCGTGTAGCTGTGCTTGTTGGGCTCTCGCACAACACGCACGTTGCCCGAGGGGTCTGTTGCAGTAAGGTATATGTACTTGTGTATCGTGAATGCACGCCTGTGCGAATAGTTCGACAGCACCTTGGCCGCACGGCCTGTGGGCGCAAGCAAAACGGTTTTCAGGCGCATTGCCTTTGCCGAGCTTATCAACGCACTGACCAGCGTGGTCTTGCCTGTGCCTGCATATCCGCGCAGCACACACGCGGCATTTGACGACGGGTCGTAAAGGAACTCCACTATCCGCTCGCATGCCTCATCCTGATCGCGCGTGGGACTATGCCCCAAATTTAGCAGAATATAGTTTTTGGCATTTTGCAAATCTGATGCGTTCATTCTCCTGTATTGTTAATCCGCGATCGCCCCACTTCACAATCGAACCAAAACCTGACATAACAAAAACAGGAGCACCGCGTCGGCTGCGTGCGCTCCTGCCGTATTTTTTTCAATTTCCCTCTTTTATTTTGCCGAATTCTCCGATGTACCCGTTGCCGACGGAGTATTGTCGGTCTGTTCGGTCTGCTCAGTTTGCTCTCTGTCACTCTGGCTGTTGATGTGGTTTCGCGGAATAGCCATCGTGGCCGCAAGGCTCAACACCACCAAAGCTATTGCGAGCCACCATGTGGCCTTTTCGAGAAAGTCGGTCGTTTTGCGCACACCCATTATTTCCGTAGGGGCCGAGAAATTGGCTGCCAGCCCGCCACCTTTGGAGTTTTGTATCAGTACAACCACTGCCAAAAGTATACAAACCAAAAGTATGAGCGCAACAATAAAATGATAGATTGCCATAGTTTTTTTGTTTTTGTTTGTTTATCGTTTGCTAACGCCTGATTACACGGCTACTGCACATGTCCAGACTTCTTTTTTATTTCCTCAATGCGGACTGCAAAAGTAGCACTTTTTTCGGGATTTTGGGCTGACAAATTGGTGTAGACCTCAATAGCCTTGTCGAATTTGCCTTGTTGGACAAGTATAAATGCAAGTGTTTCAGTGTTTAACGAATTGTTTGGTTGTAAGCTTTTTTTGCCCAACTCGCTCACTGCAACTGGTTCGACCGGACTGTTGTCCACATTGCCGCATGACGCTGCTTCAAGAAACTTGTCAAGAATCACACTCTTCGGCGCAGTCTTGAACGAAACTTCCTGATAGTCGTTTATCTCCTGTAGTATGTCGACCTCGGGTTGTTGAACAGCCTGTTCGACTGTTTCCGGTTTGTTTCGGCTTTGCTCTGTTCGAGGCAACACCTGCTCTGTTTCATCCTTTGTCATATTCCCGCTCGGCGTCTCTCCGATCGTATCTTTCAGCCTGACCTTGCCCAGCAGTACCGACAATGTGTTGTTTTCGGGTAGATAAAGCAAAATGGTATGCATGTTGCTCATCTTGTCGGTTGCTATATTGCAGGCTTTGCTGCACAGCGTGTCAAGCAGTCTGAGTATGGCGCTGAACGGCGTTTTCAAGCATTCCTCCTGAACGAGCACCTTGTCCTGAAACGAGAGTTCGAGGGGATTGTCGACGAGTTTGTTGAATGATTTTATCTCCATCTGTTTCCAACTTTCAAAATCGAAACGGTTTGCAAAAATACATATTTTTCAACAATTATTAACCGTCGTTTCAACTTTGTCTCTTTTCAAAGATTTATGAATTATTTTTATAATGCTGTAAAAGAACCTGTTTACAGCCAGCATCTGCCACCGTGCATACTGTTGAATCCGATTAAATAGTTACGATTTCCCAATTTTTCTTGTTGATAAATATTTTTTTTGTACTTTTGCAAATCCAAAATCTTACAGAAAATGAAAAGAACATTCCAACCATCACGCAGAAAAAGAGCTAATAAGCACGGATTTCGCAAGAGAATGTCTACGGCCAACGGCAGAAAAGTTCTGGCTGCCCGCCGCAGAAAAGGCAGAAAAAAACTGTCTGTCTCTGACGAACGATAGTCTGTGTTGCGGTGAGGCGAATCCCTTTTCGCCAAGAAATCCGCATTAGCGACCTGTTATCGGGAGACCGGCAACGCGACAAGTCCAACAGGTGAACGAATTGGGAGGCTTTGTGGTACATTGCCTCTTTTTTTTGTCCATCCGGTCGGCTAAACTAAAAATTGAAACTTCAGTTATGAGTAGAAAGCGCAAAGAGCACCCAGTTATCGAGAACGTCTTGATAGAGGATATAGCAGCAGAGGGAAAAGCACTGTCACACATTGACGGGAAAGTGGTTTTTGTGCCGTTTGTCGTACCAGGCGACGTGGTTGATATACGAGTGCTTAAGTCGAAGAAAACCTATTGCGAAGCAAAAGCTGTCGCCTTAAAAAAATTCTCCGAAAAAAGAGTCGATGCCAAATGCCCGCATTTCGGTGTCTGCGGCGGCTGCAAATGGCAGATGCTCGAATATACCAGCCAGCTCGAAACCAAACAAAAGCTGGTGAAAGAAACACTCGAACATTTGGGCAATGTCAAAAGCAATGAAATGCGCCCCATTTGCGGCTCTGAAAAGATATTCCACTACCGCAACAAGCTGGAATACACATTCTCTACACGTGCCTGGATTGACAACCCGCAGGAAAACACACCTTCAACAAACAACGGCGCATTAGGGTTTCACATATCCGGCCTGTTTGACAAGGTGCTCGACATAAAGTCGTGCCTACTACAGGACGAACTCTCAAACACCATTCGCCTTTTTGTACGCAACTATGCCATAGCCAACAATCTCCCATTCTACGACATCCGGAACCACACCGGATACTTGAGAAACCTGGTGGTTCGCAACAATTCGGCAGGCGAATGGATGCTTATAGTAATTGTGGCCGACGATTGGCCCGACCAGCTTGTGCCGCTGCTGACCGCTTTACGCGACAATTTTCCACAAGTGACCTCGCTTCACTATATCATAAACAACAAACTTAACGACTCATACGCCGACCTCAAGGCACATCTTTTTGCCGGCAACCCCTATCTTGAGGAACGGATGACAACATATCGCAAAGACGGTTTCCTGCGTTTCAGGATTAATCCCAAGTCGTTCTACCAGACCAATTCGGAGCAGGCGCACCGCCTATACCGCTATGTGGCCGAATTTGCCGACTTGCGCGACAACGACACCGTCTACGACCTGTATACCGGCACCGGCACCATAGCACAATTTGTTGCACCAATGTGCAATCGGGTTATTGGCATAGAGTACGTCAACGAAGCCATCGACGACGCAAAAGCCAACGCATACTTGAACAGACTGAACAATACAAGTTTTTTTGCAGGCGACATGGCCGAAATACTCACCGAAGACTTCATAAACGCACACGGCAAGCCCGATATCGTAATAACCGACCCACCACGAGCGGGCATGCACGAAAAAGTGATAAGACAACTGATTGCCGCAGCACCGCGTAAAATAATATATGTCAGCTGCAATCCGGCCACCCAGGCACGCGATATAAAGCTGATGTCCGAATTCTACGACCCTGCCCGAATACAACCCGTTGACATGTTCCCACACACACACCATGTCGAAAATATTGTTGAACTTGTCAGAAAAAAATGACCTTTTTCACAATAAGGTTTTTTTTTGCAAAAAAAATACTATCTTTGCACATTGTTGAAAAAAAGCGTTCGGTTAGGTATAACCAACGTAGAATGTTGATAGTAAGTTGTTAATAACATTTATCGAACAAATAAAAGAAACTGTAATATGAAGAAAGTACTATTTATTGCTTCATTGCTGGCTCTTATGTTTCCTTTGATTGCCGTGGCACAGACAAAGTCATTGTATCACGAGTTTGTCACAAAAAGTGCCTGCGAAAGTTATACTTGGGATGAAGGCAACGGCGAAACGTATTACCACGACACCGTGGCATTCTACATCAGCGGCGACACTCTTTATGTCCTTGACTTGGAAGTCCACCTTGGGGGCTCTTTCACCGACGAGGTTGCAGCTGGCTGCAAATACACATGGGGCGACTCCACCTATCGCGAGTCCACAGTTGCCACCCACACATTCAGCGACCGTTACGGGTGCGACAGCACAGTAACACTCACATTGACCATAGAGGACACCGGACGTTACTCCTACGACACCTCGGCATGTTTCCAGTTCGCATGGCGCAACAAAACATTCACCACCGACACCGTATGCACCGATACTGTTCATGCCGACGCAACAACGGGTACATGCGCCGAACTGCACACACTTAACCTCACCATCGTTGCACCGTCGGCTGGCTCAACAAGCGACACAACAGTATCAGGCTGCGGCTTTGCTTCCTACGGCAACGGCGTGAACCGTTTAACATCATACACCACAAGAGACACTTCCAGGGTTTCTGTTGTGACCACCAATGGGCAATGTCAGGAGAACACATTGCTTATACACTTCGTCATTCACGACGCAAAATACACCCCCATTGACACTACATCCTGCGGTGCGTTTATATTCCTTGGCAAGACCTACAACGAAAGCAAGGTCGACACAATTAAAGTAGGTCAATCTACAGAAAAGTGCGACAGCAATGTTGTCATTAACCTGACTGTCTACGAGGATCTCTCGGTGAGGATAATCGGCAACCTTGACCTTCTCCCGGGCCAAAGCACCACCCTTACCAGCGAATGCGACCATTCCAACGCCTCTCTGAACTGGAACTACGCCGGTCAAACATCTACCGACCCATCCATCACTCTTACTAACCTGACCGAGAACACCGATGTGGCATTGACTGCCACCTCGGCCGACAGAAAATGCTCACGCACAGCTTATGTAACCGTTATGGTAAGCCCTTACGTCACGGGAATAACCGAGGCAGCGGACAGCGATGTGAAACTCTATCCCAACCCCGCATCGGCTCTGCTTAACATCGAAAGCCCAAAAACTGTCGAATCAATTGTGGTTTACAATATGGCTGGTCAGAAAATCGACGAGTCGAAAGTGTCCGCAGAGACCTACGGTCTGAATGTTGCACGCTACAACAACGGCATATACATGGTCAGTTTGAGAATGGCTGACGGCTCGGTTGTCAACCAAAAGATTGCCGTCAAGAAATAAGACAGAACCTTTATAGAGAAAGCGTTCGGTAAACGAAAGGTGTGCCGGACGCTTTTTCAATTATGGGATAATGAAAACTCATAGTTTTGCAATACTGTTTTTTTGCTCCGCCGCATTGTCGGCGGGGATATTCTCTTGTAACCGTAGCGGCGGCACAATCAAAATCGGAGGCAAAGCTCAGGGCACATTCTACACAGTAATCTACCGAGACAAGGAGAACCGCAACCTGCAGCAAGAGGTCGACTCACTGCTACGGGCATTTGACCTCTCGGCATCGCTCTGGGTTGAAAACTCCACCCTAAACAGGCTGAACCGTGGCGACGACAGCCTTATGGACAACATAACTGCCGACCTTCTGGAAAAATCTCTTGCGATAAACCGATACACCAGTGGAGCATTCGACTGCAGAGTCGGAAAACTGGTCAACGCATGGGGATTTGGCGCGAAGACGAGAACCACGCTCGACACAGCCGCCGTGGACAGCCTTCTGAGAATATGCTACGCCGCCGTTGCCATACACCGGCACGACGACGTTAGCGCCGGCGGCGCCGTCCTATGGAGAGAGGACAAACGCACCGAAATCGACTTCAACGCAATAGCTCAAGGGTTTTCGGTCGACCTGCTGGCCGGATTTTTACAGTCAAAAGGTATAAAAAACTACCTTATCGATGTGGGCGGAGAGATTATAGCCAAAGGATGCAAAGAGGGGGGACAACCCTGGATTGTAGGCATCGAGAAACCCGCAGCCGACAGCACCAGCATCCCGCAGGTTATGGAAAGTGTTGCCCTGCGCGACGCGGCACTGGTGACATCGGGAAACTACCGCAAATACTACGAGAAAGACGGTACACGCTACTCACACACAATAGACCCTTCGACCGGATTTCCCGTCAACCACACCCTTTTAAGCGCAACCGTGGTCGACACCACAGCCTGGAAAGCCGACGCACTGGCCACCGCCTTTATGGTTATGGGGCTCGACAGCGCAAAACATTTTATCGACCGGCATCCCGAAATCAAACATGCTTTTTTCATCTATGACGAAAAAGGGCAGTACAAAACTTATGCCACACCGGAGATGCAAAGACTGATAGACGGATTCTGACGCCTTATACGCATCGCTCAACAGCACAACAATAAATCAATATACATACATCAAAAAATATAGCCCCATGAAATCAATGACTGGATTCGCCAAGCAGCAATGTGCCGCAGGCGGCATGACAATATCTGTGGAGATAAAAACCCTAAACAGCAAACAGCTCGACCTGAACGTGAAATTGCCACAACGCTATCGCACACACGAGCTGGACATACGCTCGATGCTTTCGGCATTGAACCGCGGCAAGGTGGATTTTACATTGTCCGAGGCCAATTCGGATGCGACACAAGCACAACTGGACCGAGAATTGTTAAGCGCGAGATATGCCGAGCTCATCAGCGCCGCATCGGAGTTGAAGGTTGAGATATCGCATGGCGACATTTTCTCAACTCTTGTCAGACAGCCTGACTTGTGGAATGCAGGAATAGCAGAAGAGATAAGCGACGGCGACTGGGCTACGGTCCGCGATTGCATAACATCGGCCATCAACGATGTGGAACGGTTTCGCTCAGACGAGGGTTCGATATTGGAAAAAGATTTCGCAAAACACGTGGATGCAATAGAGCAGCGCCTGAATATCATACCACAGTATGAAAGCGACCGCATCGACACCGCGCGCGAGCGTATCAAGCGTTATTTTGCCGACTTTGCCGTGAAAGAGGTCGATCCTGTACGCTTCGAACAGGAGCTGATATACTATCTTGAGAAGCTCGACATCACCGAGGAGAAAGTGCGCCTTGCAAAGCATATAGCCTTTTTCCGCGACACAATGCGCAGCGAGGAGGTGTGCGGAAAAAAACTTGCTTTCGTAGCGCAGGAGATGGGGCGTGAGATAAACACCACTGGATCAAAAGCCAACCACGTGGAGATACAGCGTCTCGTGGTCGAAATGAAGGACGAGCTTGAAAAAATCAAAGAGCAGTTGGGCAATATCCTTTGACGGGAGACACCGCAGTTTATTCAACCGGACGCACCAAACGCACGGCAGCACCGATATGCACCTGGTCGACACCGTCGCTCTGCAAGGCACCCGACATACAGAACAGGATATGCGAACTGTTCCCATCATTAGGCGTGCCGCTCCAATACATGCATCGGGCGTTCAGATGAGCCAGAGTGGTGCCGTTACGCCTTCCGGCTGCAACGACAAACACCGCGCCTGCCTCCTCCATTGCCAGCCATTGATCGAGCGAGTACTGGTTTGTTGAGTATCCGTTGGCATAACCCGCCACATACTGGCAGCCCTCGGGCAGCACAAAGCTATCGGGCAACAGAAGCAATCCGCTGTATTCGGTTTGTCCGATGGTTATCGTGGCTTGGGCGTTTTTGCCGTTTCTGGCGACGTTGTCCTCACTGAGCAGGTATTGCCATTCGGCTAATGTCAAAAGCCGCCACATTTCCGGAGTGTTTCCGCCGTTTTGAATGGCATTATAATGCCCCCAGTCAGCATCGGTGCCACTGATATCGCGCATCGTGAGGTAATCGGCGTTTGAAGTGGATGCGGAATAGGGCTGATACGACTGCGCACCACTGTTCCAACCGCTGGTTCCCCATCCGAACAGGTCGATAAAACCACTATAGTTTTCCGATATAGCGGAATTGCCATCACCAATATACATATATTGTGCCTCGGCGAAACGCCAGATACCGGACTCAATGGTGGCTGCAGCTGTAAGATGGTTTCCAAGTGTGCTGTACTGGAGATTGCCTTTCGAGAACGCAACCCGTTGTGTGTCGCTGACAGAGAATACGCCCGACAGCATTCCATCCTCATAAGGATTGTCGTCGGTCAAGGGTGTTGTGAACGTCTTGGTTTCGCCATACGAGAACCCTTTTGCGTTAAATGCGTAAGCCCTGAAAAGATAAGTGGTGCCAGGTTGGAGGTTTTCGAGCTGTGCGGTGAAATCACCTATGCCGTCTCCGTTGAGAGTTATGTTGTCCTCCACGGTAGGTGTTCTTTCCGAACTGTAGCACACACCGCGAGTAGTGACCGGTTTGCCGCCATCGGCCAGTACGGTGCCGCCACAGATGGCACCAGTCGCATTCACTCCGCTCGCCTCGGAGGTTTCAACACTGGGAGCCGTGTAGCTGATGGGGAGGGAGAAGGTTATGTCCTGCCCGCTTGTAATGTTGCCTACAAAGGGCTCACTTGCTATCCGGGCGTTTTTAAACGTGGCATAGCCGGTGATTCGCATGATGTCACCTGTGGTGAATGCACCTCCATTTTCGCCTTTCGACGGTACGGGGTACGATACCGGCGGTTCGACGCACCAGTGTGCTTTGTTTGCAAAAGACACAAGCTTCGCCACTCTTTGCACACCGTTAGCATTTATATGCATAAAGAATACGCCTCTGCCGCCAAGTGTGACTTCGACACGATTACCCCCCGCCACAAGTTGTATTGCCGTCTCGTATACAATATCAGCATTCGCCCTGTATACTGTCACCCTGGCGGTCGTTTCATGATCCACATGGAAAAAGACATTAGCCCTGTCACCTGAAGGATTCGGGTATACCGAGCTAAGCGAACCACTTGCAGACGTGGACCGTATTTCCGCCGTGCCTACGGTCAGACTCATAATCGTGTCAGGGTAAACAAGGGTGGTTCTCCATCCCTGCGACATGTCGAAAACCGACACACTGTCGAGTTGATAGCGATTGTTATCGCTGTCGACAGCGCTGAAATTCAAATTGTAGGTCTGGGCGACCGTATGGTAGGCCGCAAAAAAGAAAAATGCAAGAAGAAGCGGTTTGTTTAATTGCATATCCTGTCTGCCGTGAAAAACTGTGCAAAAATAATGTTTTTTATTGAAACGACGGCAATTAAAACAAGGCGAGACACCCTTTAGGGAGTGTCCCGCCTGTTTATGCGACATGTCGGTGGGATTTGAGCCCCAACGACAGTGCCATTCAACAATTAGCGTACGACCAGTTTCTCGACTTTGGTGAACTCGTTGTTGGTGATGCGCACGAAATAGGCGCCCTTGGCGAGGTTCGAGATGTTGAGAGAAGTGGTCTCCTCGGCGTTGATGGTCTGGCTGTAAACAGTGCGACCGCTCATATCGAGAACTGCGCAGTTCACTTTGCCGCTGACACCGGCAATAGAGAGGTTAACCTTGCCACTGGCCGGGTTCGGGAAGAGGTTCATGTGGACAGCGTTGGCAACTTCGTCGATGCCTTCGTCACCACCACCCTGCTGATGAGTCTCGCTGGCATCGGCAAAGATGAATTTGATGTTGCCCTCGGTACCGGTGTAGTTCTGGAAGTAGTAGTACACCAGGTCATAGTCGTAAGTGGTGTTTACGCGATGTTCGACATTGGGATCGGTAGGCTCGATGCCGGCTGCATAAACAAGCTGGCCGTCGACCCAAACCTCATACACATTGTAGCCAGACTCGGCCTCGGCGACAACATAGGAACCTGCACTGCCGACGTTCATTTCGACACGCTGGCCGCAAACCGATTCGCTTGTGCTGACGGTTGGCTGGAATACGGTCGAGGCAGCGGGAATCTCCATTCCGTTGTAACCCTCGCACTCGACAGTGACGTGGAATTTGGGATATTCAACCTTCGGACCGACAAGCATACGAATCATAGGAACACGCTGTGAAACGTCTGGGGCAATACGGTTTGCTTCAGGATCGTAGGCAATATGGTTCTCGCCATTGCCTTCACCATAGTAGCGTCCATATTTTCTAAGCACGTTGGTGGTGCCGTCTTTCAGTGTGTCGGAGCTGAAGTAGACGTAGTAAAGCAGGGTGTCGGGATCGCCCTCGTAGTGGTGGACATAGCGTGTCGACTGGCTGGCAACTGCGAAGAAGCCCTCGACCAGTTCGTAACCCAGACGATAGGAGGTGTTGGGGAGCAACTCGGGCTGTTCGGGGAACATGATGTTGATTGCCTTATACTCGCCGGGAAGCATATATTCCTGATAATCGGCAGAGGTGCGGGTGATGCGCTGCATGCTCTCGTCGAAATAGTTGTAGTCGTCGGTCTTGGTCTCATATTCGCCCGCGCCGGTCTCAAGATATTCGCTGAGTACGCTTCCGGTCGAGTCCATATAGAGGGACGGGGTGATTTTTGCACCAGGCTGGAGGAAGATGTTCTGGTTAGGATTGGTTGCGCTGTACTGCGTGGCGGCCACAAGCTGCATACCGCGGATAACCCAGTTGTCGGGCACGTTTGCACCAGTCACGAATCTGTTCCAGAGGTCATAGCCGGGCTTGGTGTAGCTGGGATTGTCGTCGCCCATACCGGTCGACAGATACCACTGGTCAGCCGCTTCACCGGGCACCAAACCATCGACGCAGTAGGCATAGGGAGTGAGAACACCATTGTCCTGTGCCCACACAGCAACCTGACCTAGACCATCGGGCGACGCCTCGAGAGCGTTTACCATATAGAGTATGGTGTCGCCATATTTGTTGGGGCAGTTGGTTGCACCGTAACCGGGGACGATGTAGTTGTCGCCAACAGCGGTGGTGGGGAACTTGGAACCGGGGGCATTGGGAGTTTCGGCCGAAACAACATGCCAGCCATTGGCGTTCTCGTAAGTGACCAAGCCTGCAACAGAGGTGTCAACCTGCTGGGCGGGAGCCAGCGGACCATAGGTCATGGAACCGAGCTCGGTCAGAGAGCTTTGGTTGGCATCGAGATGGTTCATGCTGAGGGTTACATTGTTCTGGGCTGCGGTGCCGAAGTTCTGGATGGATGTCCACCATGTGATAGGCACATCAAGACCCTGGGGTATCTGATGGTAGAAACCGAAGTCGTAGGACGATTTGTGGAGCATGATTTCATTTTCGTTAGCCTCGGTTAGCTTCACGTCGTCGATATACCAAACATATCCGTAAACGCCGCCGGCAGCATTGTCGCAGGTCCAGCGGATACGGAGGTAAAGGTTGGCCTGATCACCGCAAGCGGCGGGCATCATAACTCTCTTTGTGCCGACAGCATCGTCATTGGAACCGAGGTCGACATTCCGGACATTGATTTCGTACTGGTACCATGTGGTGCCGTCAGTGCTGTAGTCAATGTAGGTTTTGTCGTTGTTGAAGCAGGTGTAGATCTGATAGAGAGAGAACTCCACCTGAGGAGCACCAACGGTGCTGACGGCCGGGAAAGCGATATAGGCATCGAAATTGCCGGTGGCACCAGAACCGCCGCCGGCCAGATACTGGTCGAGCATAGTCATAATCATGAAACCGTTGTCGCCAGTGGGAGCGTTCTCCATGTAGGTGAAATCGTACCAAATGCTCAATGTTACGGGATAGCCACCCTGTTCGGCAGTGAGACCCTCATAGGTAGCCATAGTCTCCTCGCTGGCATCGGGGATACGGTTCCATTTGGAGTGTGCATTGGTCTGCGTGTGCTTAATCATAAGCACCGAGGAGCCATCGGGGTTGTTGATGGTCGTGGTCGCGTCAATGGTTCCTGTGGAAAACGAGTTCTCGTCGGAGAAATCCCAAGAAGCGATGACATCGCCACCCGCCTTGGAGTTAAAAATAGAGGCCTTGTAGGCCGGCATCGACTGGCCATTGTCTTTCGACAGTGACTTGGCCGCTGTAACTTTTGTCGCATTACCCTTGTGAGAGGCATGCTTGGTTTGCGCAAATGCAAGGGAGGTGCATAGCGCGAAACACATAACCATTACAATTTTTTTCATTGTGAGTGTGTTTTGGTGAATAAAATAATTTTCTCGTTTTCTTGCAACCACCTCATACCGTGCTGGATATAGGCGCAATACGAGGTTGTGCACTTTTGTTGAATTAGTCGCAAATATAGGATAAATATTTTGATTTTGGAAATTTTTTCACATTTTTTAGGTAAGCCAAGAAGCGGCTACGAGGCACAACTGCACTGTACAAACGTAAACATAGATTCATGTTTCGCGAGGCCGTGTGTCAAAGGGGGGGGCAATGCAGAACACTGTGTCGAAGCGAATGTGTGTGGTACATTTTTCTCAAATGGATTTCTGCCAGTATGTAAAAGAGCGTCGCAGATTTATGCCTACACAAAGAAAAAACGCTGCAAGATTCCGATTACTCATCCGCTTGCAGCGTTTCATTTTGCGGAAAGGAAGGGATTCGAACCCTTGAAGCGCTTTTAACGCTTACTCGCTTTCCAGGCGGGCCTCTTCAACCACTCGAGCACCTTTCCGTTATAACCGAAAACATGAGTGAAACGCTCAATGTTTTATTTTCGGTGATTTAAAACGTTTGCAAAGATACAAAAAAACTGCAAATTCGATAAAACAAGCCTGTTTTTTTTTACAATTTCCGCTATCTCAGCTTTTTAAAATTTATTACACATGTCGTCCGCGTCCACAATCAATATATATATAGCATTCCGGCATCGTAAGTGGCACCATATTGGTAGAGCGGGCAACTTGTCGCGCTACCGTCGAAAGGTATACCGTCGGCATAGGTGTTGAAGCGGCTTCCACAAACCGGACACTGCAGCACTGCACCATCCCAACCGTCGACAACTTCGACAATGCCATCGTGGTCGTGCGGACATGTACGCTCAAAAACGGCAAACTCGGACATCGAGGTGCGGACAACAAAAATCCCATGATTGCCTCCTACAAGATACTCATAACCGCCCACATTGTTAAGCCTGTTATAAAGCGGCGAGTTGGGGTCGAGATTACAGTTGACGGCACCGATAGGTGTGTCGCACCTGTTCTCGTGCCTGCACGAACAGAGAAGAGCGAAACACATAAGAGCCAATAGGACGAACGGCCTACAGCATGCGAACGGTTTCGTGCATTTGAATTCAGTTGCCATAGTCGCCATAAATGGTTTTCATCACCACGTCGGCCACAATCTTCATAGATTTTGCATCGACGGCCTCAATATTGTCGCCGAGGGTATGCCAGTGTTTGAAGAAGCTGCAATCCGTGCTGTTCTGCACAATGTCGATGGTAGGGATGTTGGCAATCTGATTGACATAGAGGTGGTCGTCGAGAATGGCGTCGGTATTCTGGTCGACAAAGACAGAGCCGCCCGCTGTGGTCGCAGCCACCTGCCAGACTTTGTTCAAGATTGTAGCTGCATAATGCCGACTTATCTCCTCCTTGGTAAACCGTGGCTGCGGAGTGGCAACCATGTCAAGCAGTATACCATAGATGGCGCTGTAGTATGGTCGGTGGGGATTTTGTGCCCAGAATTGAGAACCTTTGCACCAAGTGTTGTCCTGATACTCGGATTCGGACCAGCTGGCTGTGCCTTGATCCTCCACGTCGAAAAATATGAAATCGATGCCCACCGAGGGACGTTTCGGCGACATCACCCGCGCCATTTCCATCAAAGTGGCCACGCCGCTGGCACCGTCGTTGGCACCCATGATAGGTTTTCGACGGTTGAGGCTGTCGGGGTCGTGGTCGGCCCAGAGGCGACTGTCCCAGTGGGCACAAAGCAAGATACGGTCTGACTTCTCGGGATTGAGCGAGGCAATGATATTTTCACCTTTCACAGTCTGCCCGTTCCACAGCACAGTGCTAAAAGGCTGCGAAATGACCGTATCGCACCAGCGAGACATGGTTTCGCGCAGGTATTTTGCACAGGCTTCATGCCCCTTGCTACCAGGCGTGCGAATGCCGAAAGAGAGCTGTTTTTCGATGAAAGCGAATGCCGTGTCGGCAGAAAAATTGGGTATTGCCACGGCTGCGTAATCGACAGGTGGCCTAATATCGGATGTGCGTTTTTTTTCGCGTCCGCATGAAACTGCCACAACAGCCAACAAAACAAGCAGAGACGCAATGACAGCGTCTCTGCGACAATGTGAAACAGATAGCATTTTGTTCTGTTTTTTTAGTCTCAAATCCGTTTTGGCCAAAAACTTGAAACTTGTTATTTTATGCGCTCGCTGTATTCGTTGGTACGCGTGTCGACCCTGATTTTCTCACCTTCTTTGATAAAGAGCGGCACACGGATGGTAACACCGGGTTCGACGGTAGCGTCTTTCATAGCGTTGGTGGCCGTGTTGCCGGCAAAGCCGGGTTCGGTGTATGTCACGACAGTTTCGACAAAAGGCGGCAGCTCACACATCAGAGGAGTCTCGGTATCGGCATCGACAGTGATTTCGACATACTGACCATCGCGCAGGAACTGCGGGGCGTTGATGATGTTTTCGGGAATATAAATCTGTTCGTAAGTCTCGGTATGCATAAACACATGCATATCGCCTTCCTTGTAGAGGTAAGTATAGGGGCGACGCTCAACGCGAACGATGTCGATTTTGGCGCCACTGGGGAAAGTGTTTTCGAGCATGCGACCGGTTTTGACGTTGCGCATCTTGGTGCGAACGAAAGCTGCACCCTTGCCGGGTTTCACGTGAAGGAACTCAACGATGCAGTAAATATCGTTGTTGAAATTGATGCAAAGTCCGTTTTTAATGTCGGTTGTTGTTGCCATAAACTAATGATATTATATTTGTTATTATGTTAATCCGTGTCAGTTGTACAGCCCCGGGAAGCGGTTGGCTACTCTCGGCCCTTTTCTTTTTTCAAGAGAGCCGTAAGATGCTTGAGGTCGGCCTTGAGCGACTCGTTTTCCTCCTCGTATGTTTTGCGTCGGGCACGCTCCATGAACATCCTCATGAGCACTGCAACGACCAGGATAAGCAGTGTCAGCGTGGTTGAGAGTTGCGGGCTACTTTTTCGCAGTATGACAAACACTGCAGTCGCGCCCAACAAAAGAACATAAGAGGCGTATTCGTAAATTTTGATTTCCTTGTCGTGGCTCATTTTTCAGTTAAATTAGGCTGCAAAAATACTAAAATGTTTTGATTTATAGCCATTATATGGTAGGCAACCTAAACAAAAGGGTTGCATTGCGGCTGGTTTGGGCTGCCACCTCGTCAAGCGACACACCTTTTATTTCGCCAATTTTTTTTGCCACTTCGACAATATAGGCGCTCTCGTTACGTCTGCCGCGATAGGGGACTGGTGCAAGGTACGGCGCATCGGTTTCGAGTAGAATGCGTTCCAACGGCACGGAGGCCACAACATGTTGCAACTGGGCATTTTTGTAGGTCACCACACCGCCAACACCAATGTAAAAGCCCCGTTGCACAGCTCGGATGGCCTGGTCGACACTGCCGCTGAAACAGTGCATAACACCGGCATGAGGCTTTTCGGTGTTTACGATGACAGGATGTTCGGCCAGAAAACTGTCCCATATTTTGAAGAAAAGTTCGTAAGCATCGTGCTGGGGGGAATCGTCGTGCTGATTTTTGGCGCTACGCAGGTGGAGAACGACAGGCAGTCGCCTCGCGTACGCCATGGCAAGCTGACAGCGAAGAGCCTCGACCTGTTGCGTCAGGAAAGTAGCGTCCCAATACAGGTCAAGCCCCACCTCACCTATTGCTATGCAGGGAATGGCGGCATCGGCCAAAACCTTTTCGACAAAGGCCAACTCGCTTTCGAAACCGGCATTGACCGAGGTAGGGTGCAACCCTGCCATAGGGAAACAAAGCGTAGGGTAGTCTGTGGCCATTCTGTGCAGAGCGTCAAAGGAAACGCTATCGACAGCCGGCAACAGGAGCCTGGTGACACCAGCCTCAACAGCCCGCCTCACAACGGCCTGACGGTCGTCGTCGTAGTCTTCCAGATACAGGTGAGTGTGAGTATCGGTCAGATTGAGAGAGACACCGTTGCCATGCATAAGACAGAGTTATTGTTTTTAGCGAACGACCGCGTACCTTTCGACCGTGTCTCTGCTGATTTTTACACTTTTGCCCTTCATCGAGGGAAGATTGAACATTATGTCGGTCATGACCGATTCGACAATGGAACGCAGGCCACGAGCACCGAGTTTGTATTGCACAGCCTTGTCGACGATAGCCTCAAGGGCATCGGGTTCAAAGGTCAGGGCGACATCGTCCATCTTGAAAAGCTCGGTGTACTGTTTGACCAGAGCGTTTTTCGGTTCGGTAAGTATGCGCAGCAGGGCGTCGCGGTCGAGGGGCTGCAGGTGTGTGACCATTGGGAAGCGACCGACCAGTTCTGGAATAAGTCCAAATTTTTTCAAATCCATCGGCTGGATATACTGCAACATATTGTGGGTGTCAATTTCCTCACGAGTTTTAGTGCCGCCAAAGCCTATAACACTGGTTTTAAGACGTGACGCAATATCACGTTCGATACCGTCGAAGGCACCGCCCGCAATGAAGAGGATATTTTGGGTGTTGACCGCAATCATTTGCTGTTCGGGATGTTTGCGTCCACCCTGCGGCGGTACGTTCACCACAGCGCCTTCGAGCAATTTCAGCATTGCCTGCTGCACACCCTCGCCCGAAACGTCACGCGTGATAGACGGGTTGTCGCTCTTACGGGCAATCTTGTCGATTTCGTCAATAAAAACAATACCTCTTTCGGCGGCCGCCACGTCATAATTGGCAGCCTGAAGCAGGCGCACCAAGACATTCTCGACATCGTCGCCCACATAGCCGGCCTCGGTGAGTGTGGTAGCATCGGCTATGCAGAACGGCACATTTAGGATTCGGGCTATGGTGCGAGCCATAAGGGTTTTGCCGGTGCCGGTTTCGCCCACTATAATGATGTTGGTTTTTTCGATTTCGGTATCGTTCGATTTGTCATGATTTTCGCCATACCGCAGCCGCTTGTAGTGGTTGTATACAGCCACCGAGAGAACTTTTTTGGCATCGTCCTGCCCTATAACATAGCGGTCGAGATGCTCTTTTATTTCCCGTGGTGTTGGGATGGGGATGTCCGACAAGTCAGAGGACTTCTTCGAAGGAAGATATGTGTTGAAAATCTCGTAAGCCTTGTTGGCACAATTCTGACAGATATAACCGTTGAGACCAGCTATAAGCTGTCCCGCTCCCGATTCGGGCGAGCCGCAAAAGGAGCAGTATTGTTCGATGTGTGTTTTTTTTCCTTTAGGCATTATTTACAGATTAAGTTTGCTTGTGGCTGTT
Source organism: uncultured Bacteroidales bacterium (assembly GCA_905235855.1). GTDB lineage: Bacteria > Bacteroidota > Bacteroidia > Bacteroidales > P3 > Colimorpha. The sequence continues at coordinate 23,488 of CAJONE010000005.1, read as the reverse complement.
AGGGATTAGACAGGCGCGGGTGCGCAGTTGTTCGGCATAAATTCAAAGTAATTGTGTGCGGTAACTGTCTTGTTTTATAAAGACGAAAAGCATGAGCGTGAATGCGATAAGCGACGAGCCGCCGTAACTGAAAAAAGGAAGTGGAATGCCTATTACAGGCACCAGACCAAGGACCATTCCGACATTTACAGAGAAATGGAAAAAGAGTATACCTGTGAGCGAATAGCCGTAGAAACGTGCGAAACGCGAGCGCTGCCGCTCAGCCAACTTGACAAGCCTCGTCAAAAGGAGAATATAAAGCACAACCACAAAGGCACTTCCGAGAAATCCCCCCTCCTCACCTACCGTACAGAAAATGAAATCAGTCTCCTGTTCCGGCACGAAGTCGGCCTTGGTGATAGTACCTTTTAAATAGCCTTTGCCCGCAACGCCGCCGGAACCGATGGCAATCTTGGACTGATGCACATTGTAACCGACACCTTTGAAATCGTGCGTCTTGCCAAGCAGCACATCGATACGCTCACGCTGGTGGGGTTCGAGCACTTTTTCAAACGCAAAATCGACCGAGAAGACAAAAAGGCACCCCACCACAAGAAAAGCGGCCGCATAGATATATGACGTACGAGTGCGTCGGTTGAGCCATAGAAAAAGGTAAGCCAGACAGACAGCCAAAACCAATGCCATAACGATATACTGGTTCACCAACAAAGTCAGTACAAAGAGCACCACCGCCACAACTGAAAATATGAGCACATACTTGGTAAAGCCTTCGCGGAACAGAGGCAACACGAAGGCGGCAAACACAAGAGCCGAGCCGGTGTCGTGCTGAAGCAGGATAAGGGCAGCCGGAATAACTATCAGGGCAGCCACAACCAATCTCACTTTGGGACTTTGAAGCTTTATATCAATACCTCCTACATATTTTGACAACGCCAAAGCAGTGGCAAACTTGGCGAACTCGGAGGGCTGTAGCTTGAAAGCACCGAGGTCAATCCACGAACGGCCACCATTGACCGTGCGTGCCAACACCAGCGTCACCAAAAGAAGAAAGATGGCAAACGCATAAATTATATATGAAGTATCGGAAAAAATGCGCGGCTCGATATAAAGAGTGACGAATGCAACCAGTGTGGCTATGGCCACCCATACAAGTTGTTTGCCATGCTGCGACGCAAAGTCGAAAACGAATGCATGCGCATCGTTGTAGCAAGCAGCGTATATGTTGACCCAGCCCAAAACCACAAGGATCGTATAGAGCAATATCGTAACCCAGTCGAACTTGAGACGTGTCGACGTGTCGCTATTTCTATTTTTAGAACGTTTCACTTTCTATCTTCTTTTGCGGACTTTTTTCACCCGTTTTGTCAAAGGGAGACTTTGGCATGGGTTAACCTCCATATATTTTTTTTCGAAATCCTTACGTTCCACCTCGCCCTTGAGGTATTTCTCTATGATGAGACCCGAAATCGGAGCGGCCCAAGCACCGCCTCCGCCTTGCGCGTTCTCAACATAAACAGCGAGGGCAATTTGCGGATTCTCCATCGGTGCAAAGGAGATGAACACCGAATGGTCATTGCCGTAGTTTTCGGCCGTACCAGTTTTACCACATACCGCAACGCCCGGCACGTCAGCCCTGTGGCCAGTGCCACCTGCACCGTGCACCACGTCATACATGCCCTTGGCCGCTATGTCGAAATACTGCGGATCAATGCCAGTTTCCTGTTTCACGTAATATTTCTCAATCCGCGTCGAGTCATCGCCATAGAACTTCACGACATGTGGGATATAGTAATAGCCGCGGTTGGCAACTATGGCTGCGAGGTTTGCCATCTGTATCGGCACCACTTCGACTTCACCTTGTCCGATACTGTTGCTGTATATGGTTGAAAAAGCCCAGCGTTCCTTGCCATAGCAGCGATTGTAGTACGCCGTGTCGGGGATGCGCCCACCCTTGACGTTAGGCAGGTCAAGGTCGAGCGAACGGCCAAACCCCATTCGAAGCATATATTCACGCCAAACCGTGAGGCCGTACTGGCTATCCTTGTAGATGTTTTTGTATTTCCCCGATTGTATCACGCGTCGATACACCTGATAGAAGTACGGGTTGCAGCTCATCTTTATGGCTTCCTGCACACTTCTGGCCGAAGGGTGGTTGTGGCATCCGACCAGCGACTTGTCGCATACAAAGCCAGTTTCGGGCCGGATGACTCCAAGATCGAGGGCTATCATAGCCTGTGCAACCTTGAATATGGAGCCAGGGGGATACTGCCCCTGAAGAGCGCGATTGTAGAGCGGTTTGGATATATTGTGCAACAAATCGAGATAGTTGGCGCCGCGGACACGCCCGACCAACAGGTTCGGATCGTAGGATGGTGCCGACACAAGAGCCAAGATTTCGCCGGTTGAGGGTTCAATGGCCACAACGCATCCACGTTTGTTGGCCATCAGCATTTCGGCATACTCCTGAAGGTCGGCATCGATGGTACTATACAGATTTTCGCCAGCCACAGGAACAGTGTCGTAGAGGCCGTGTTCGTAAGAACCGATTTCGCGACTGTGCACATCCACATGCACTACCCTACGCCCTTTCTTACCGCACAGCAAATCCTCGTAGGTTTTCTCAATGCCGCTCTTGCCCACATAGTCGCCCATTTGCATCTTAGGGTTTTTCGCTATTTCAGACTCGTCAACCTCGCCCACATATCCAAGCACATGAGCCGCGATGGGTCTGGGATAAACGCGAAGTGTCCGGTTCTGGACATAAAAACCGTTAAACTTGTAAAGACGGTTCTGCCACCGTGCATAGTCGTCCTTCTTTATCTGTTTCATGAAAGGCGATGCCACATAGGGCGAATAGGAGCGGGCTCTGTCCATATAGGCCACAAATTCCTGGCGCGTTATGCCCACCGCACGGCAGAAATAGCCAGTGTCAAGATCGTGGACAAGACGCGGCACAACCATCAAATCATAAACCACATCGTTGTAGACAAGCAACTCGCCATGACGGTCGTATACCAATCCGCGGGCAGGGTATACGGTGATATTACGCAGGGCTTGACGCTCGGCCAACTCCTTGTATTTGTTGCTGAATATCTGGAGCATAGCAAGCCGTAAGACAAAAATAACGCCCACGGCGATAATCATCGCCCTGATTACTTTTGCCCTGTTGGAAAATCTGTCAACCACGTCTTCAGAGTATATCTTTTTCTGAACCGTACCTGATTTCTGACCTATAGCTCTTGCGTGACTTTCTTGCCGTGCCAAACAAAGTCGCGCCCCAAGTATTTGGCTCTCACATCTGGATCGTTGGCCATATCCTCCGGTATACCCTGGTGCAGCACACTACCCTCATAAAGCAGGTAGGCACGGTCTGTTATCCGAAGCGTCTCGTTCACATTGTGGTCGGTTATAAGTATGCCTATGTTCTTCTCCTTGAGGTGGGCCACAATGTCTTGGATATCCTGCACGGCAATGGGATCGACACCCGCAAACGGCTCGTCGAGTAGCAGAAAACTGGGGTCGTTGGCCAGCGCTCGCGCTATCTCCGTACGGCGGCGTTCACCTCCCGAAAGCTGTATACCTTTGCTTTTACGAATCTTGCCAAGTCCAAACTCTTCTATCAGCGACTCGAGTTTCTCGCGGCGTTGCGCCTTAGTCAAGTCCTTTCGGAATTCCAAAATCGACATTATGTTGTTTTCCACGCTCATCTGCCGGAATACCGATGCCTCTTGGGCAAGATATCCCACTCCCATCTGTGCACGACGATACATGGGCTGTCGCGTTATTTCGTTGTTGTCAAGAAAAACTTTGCCCGAATAGGGTCTTATGATGCCCACTATCATATAGAACGTGGTGGTTTTGCCAGCGCCATTGGGTCCCAAAAGTCCAACTATTTCACCCTGTGACACCGACACCGACACATCGTTAACCACCGTTCGTGTACGATATTTCTTGACCACATGTTCTGTTCGCAGTTCCACTTTCCCCAAAATTCGTTCTCTAAATATCTAAATAATTCCTTCTCTTAATATGTCGTGCAGGTGCACCACGCCGCAATATCTGCCCTCGCTGTCGACCACCACCAATTGGGTTATGCTGCTCTTCTGCATCAAATGCAACGCGTTTACCGCATATTCGTTTTCTATTACACGCTTCGGGTTGGTTGTCATAATGTCGGATGCCTTGAGATGCGACACCTGTTCGTCGCGCTTGAGCATACGACGCAAGTCGCCGTCGGTTATCATGCCCACTGGCTTGTCGTCGACCGTGACCACAGCACATCCCAGCCGCTTTGAAGTCATTTCGATAATAACAGCGCGCACAGGAGTGTCGGGGGCCACAGTTGGTTTCTCGTTCTGCAAAGAAAGGTCGGACACTCTCATATAGAGCTGCTTGCCTAATGCGCCGCCAGGATGGAACCGGGCAAAGTCGGCAGATGTGAAATTGCGACACTCGATAAGTGCAACAGCAAGTGCATCGCCCATTGCCAACTGCGCCGTAGTTGATGATGTCGGTGCCAGATTGTTCGGGCAAGCCTCATGGCTCACCGTCGTATCGAGTACTATGTCGGCCTCGGCGGCGAGGAACGAATCAGTGTTGCCGACAATTGCTATCAACTTGTTGCCAAACTGTTTTATCAGCGGCACAAGCACTTTTATCTCTGGAGTGTTGCCGCTTTTCGAAAGGCATATAACCGTGTCGTCGGGCTGCACTACACCCAAATCGCCATGAATGGCATCGGCCGCATGCAGGAATACCGACGGCGTTCCCGTTGAATTGAATGTTGAAACAATTTTAGTTGCAATGTTGGCGCTCTTGCCTATGCCAGCCACAATCACACGCCCACGCGTCGAGAAAAGCAGTTCCACAGCATCGCAAAACGCGTCCCCTATCTTTTTCTCCAACTGTCCTACAGCTTCTCGCTCATCCCTAATTACCTGTTTTGCAATATTTTTTATCTCTGCTCTCGTCTTCACTGCAAAATATATTTGGATAATTGAACAATTATTCTTAACTTTGTAAAACCTTGCAAAGGTACTAAAAAGTTTCAAGTTTGAAGTTTTTGGTATCCCGCCACCCACAATCACATTTCCATTCTTACGTCACACCTTTTCTTTCTTCTAACGTTTTCAAACTTCCAGCCTTGCACACAGACAGCACCATACTTCAGTCCAAACTCAAAGACATTTTCGGTTTCGACCATTTCAAGGGAGATCAGGAAGCGATCATACAGAGTCTGCTCGATGGTAACGACACCTTTGTCATAATGCCCACAGGGGGCGGCAAGTCACTATGCTACCAACTGCCGGCCATTATCTCCGAAGGAACCGCCATCGTGGTCTCTCCCTTAATAGCACTTATGAAAAACCAAGTCGATGCCGTGCGCTACAATTCCGGCAACGACTACGTGGCCCATTTTCTCAACTCGTCGCTCAACAAGCAGCAGGTGACCGAGGTGAAAGACGACCTCCTCAAGGGCGGCACAAAAATGCTATACGTTGCACCCGAGACACTCTCCCGTCCCGACACCATTGATTTCCTGAAACATCTCAAAATATCATTCTTTGCTATTGATGAGGCGCACTGCATCTCAGAGTGGGGTCACGATTTCCGCCCTGAATACCGCCGTCTCCGCGATGCAATCACCGCTATCAACGCACATATCCCCATCTTGACACTCACAGCCTCCGCCACCCCAAAAGTGCAACAGGATATCATCAAGAACCTGCACATGGAGAACGCCAAGGTTTTTATATCATCGTTCAATCGCCCGAACCTTTACTACGAAGTGCGCCCCAAGCCGTCAGAGACAGTTCTGCTACACAAGGAAATAATCAAGTTCATCAAAGAGAATAGCGGCAAAAGCGGCATCATCTATTGTCTCACCCGCAAACGAGTCGAGGATTTGGCCGAACTTCTCCAGGTCAACGGCATCAAGGCCCTACCCTACCATGCCGGACTCGATTCGCAAGTGCGTACCGAGAACCAGGACAAATTCCTGATGGAAGACGTGGATGTCATCGTGGCCACAATAGCATTTGGCATGGGTATCGACAAGCCGGACGTGCGCTTCGTTATCCACTACGACATACCCAAAAGTCTCGAAGGCTACTACCAGGAAACCGGACGAGCCGGTCGCGATGGCGGCGAAGGCAAATGCATAGCCTTCTATAGCGAACACGACGTGGAAAAACTATACAAGTTCTTTACCGACAAAAACGTCACCGAACAGGAACAGGCACAACAACTGGTGCAAGAGATGGTTTCCTATGCCGAGAGTTCGGCCTGTCGCCGCGCCAACCTTCTGAAATATTTCGGCGAAGACTACCCAAGCCGGAATTGCGGCAACTGCGACAACTGCCTGCATCCCAAACCGCGTATGGAGGCCAGGGAGGAAACTGTCTATATGCTCGAAACCGTTCTCGCCATGAAGCAGGCCTTCAAGATGAAGGAAATCATTGACGTTATGATGGGGCGTGTAAACACACACACCAAGACATACAAACATGACCAACTCGAGCAGTTCGGACAAGGCACCGACCATGACGACCTTTATTGGAAAGCGGTTATCCGACACGCCGTTTACGACAAACTGCTGCAAAAGGAAATCGAGCAGTATGGCGTTCTCAAAATAACACCCGACGGATTCAAATTCATGAAATCGCCCTACGATGTCACCGTAAGTTGCGACCACGACTACAGCCAAGCCGACACCGCCGACGAACTCGTCGAAACGTCCGAGGGCGGGGGCATAGAGGCCGCCGACGAAGGGCTCTATATGCAACTCAAATCACTGTTGAAATCCATTGCCACCCGCGAAAAACTCCCACTTTACGTCATCTTTGAAGAGCGTTCGCTCAAAGATATGACCATACAATATCCCATCACAATCGACGAACTTTCCCATTGTGTCGGTGTCGGTATCGGCAAAGCCCAAAAATATGGGCAACCCTTTGTCGACCTCATCAAAACCTACGTCGAGGAAAATGAGATTGAACGCCCGCAGGACATTGTTGTACGCTCGGTGGTAAACAAATCGAGTTCAAAACTCTACATAGTCCGCTCTATCGACAAGCAGATGTCGCTCGACGATATCGCTGACGGCAAAGGGTTGTCTATGGATGAACTTCTAACCGAGATGGAACATATCATCCGTTCCGGCACCAGACTCAACATTGATTACTACATTAACGACAACATCGAAGAGGACCACCAAAATGAACTTCTCGACTACTGGCGCGAGTCCGAAGGCGGTTCGCTTGACGAGGCCTATGAGGAATTTGCCGATGATCCCGACTACACTCGCGAGGAAATCCGTCTCATGCGAATAAAATTCCTTTCAAACTACGGACATTAAAGCTAACCATAACGCACGCATGCATCGTGGCTGATAGCATACGATGCACAGAATTGCCTGCCGTCAATAGCCCACCGTCAGTACGCCACTTACAGACCAGTGGCTGAACATACCTTCGACCGGCTGCCCCTGCGGAATTGCCACCGTGAGTGTGTGCCGTTTGCCGTCGGCCCACGGAGCGAAGTCGAAATAGACTGGTTGGGTGGCCGTGCCTGGACACCAGCCTGACCGCGAAAAATCGCTGCTGGAAAGACCATTCCAAAAGTTTCCACTCACTGGGTTCAAATCGCGATAGCATCCGCAGTCTTGCCGCCAAGGAGTATGCGTGAAGGCAACCTTGCCGTCAATAAGAATAGTGTTGGTTTTCGGCACAAACTCGTCGCCACCATCCCAACCGCCGTGTCCGGTGCTGATATATCTGAGGTGTGCTGAAGTGGCACCGGCTGGAATGGTGAAAGCTACAGAGAGAGAGTCCGTGGCAAAAAGTTTTCCATAGTTCTGCCCTGCCATTTCAAGCACGTTGCACGTATTGAAAAGCGCGAGAACTTCGCCTCTCCGCTGTGAATTATTTTCTTTCAAAAAACCATTGGGGTACGACTTGATGTCGACGGTCAGCAGGTGGCCACCTCCGTCATAGTTGCCAATCCAGGCACCGATATAAACTGTCGTTCCCATACAATAACGATAAATATCGGTGATTTCCTGCTTGAAATAACATTCCGGACGCCAGTCAATACCGAAACCTTTCATTCGCTCGTTGAACTTTCCGACACCAAAGGGGGTGAAAAAACGCACCAACTCGATGATAGGCTCATAGCTGTCTGTTGCCATCATGCCCTGATAACGCTGACCATCACGCCCTACAAAGACTGGCAACGAATCAGGATGACGGTTAATGCCATCGAAGAAACACTTATCGCCAAACGGAATCAAGAAAACCGAACCTGTCCGGTCGTAAGCATCACCGTTGCTCTGCTGGTGAATTTCAACAAAATGCTGATAGTGATCGGGTAAGTCGGGCAGGTTAATGCGTTTCATAACGAGTGTACCGCCAGCGTAATGCAGCACGGTATCAAACGGAATACTGCCCATCCCTCCTTCCACATGAGCGTTCTCTCTTCCCCAGCAAAGTTGTTCGTGGTCAAACACCCGTGTAGATATAACCATACGTTCTTTCTTAATGCGATCCAACTCGCGTGGGGAGACACGTGTATAGCCATGACCCGCAATCTGGCGTGCAGAGGCGGACGTCTGATACTTGGTAGGCTTTATGTAGTCAGCTTTGACCAACTTGATTAATGTCTGGCCATTGCGCGAGAAGGATCGCAATATACCACGCCTAATACCATAGTGCGGCAACGGATTGACATTTAGGGCAACACTTTCATCTATATCGAATACAAGAGAATTGCTGTTAATCGAACACTTGTGCAGTGTTCCATCCAAGGTCCATTCAATGTCGTTGCGCGAGAGACCATGACGGTAGTAATAGGAACTGCCGTCGGCAAACGAGGCCACAACCGTTATACTGTCATTATCATAGTCAACGTATGTCACCTCGGTAGCATATCCGTCGATGAGCGAACCATCCGGTTTGGCTGATTTAATCTCTATGGTGTTTCCGTTACGAACAACTGTAATATACGATGTATCCACCGTTTCGCCATAATCAACTTGCTGATATACAAAATGGTTTGCATTACGTGAAACCTTGTTTTGCGAAACGGCACTAAGCGCCATGAAAATAAGTACAAAAAATAGAATTTGATGCTTCATATTAGATTGATTTGCAACATAGTAAATTTACAAAACAACACTCACACCGTTTCTTTGTCATAACGGTGCAGTAGTATGGTGTACCATACGAGTCGAAGAACCAGTACGAGCGAACTCGCGACAGCGAAAAGTTGAATGGCAAGTATAAAATCCTGATTGGCAATGCCTATGGCAAGTCCCACAACACGCAGCAGAAGAGCCACAAGCGAAAAGGCAAACTCACCTTGCTGCTTGGATAACGCGTATGGGACGGAGAGAAGTGAATTGGTAAGCAAAAGAATCCACATCCATGGCAAAAGCGCGTGCAAATAAGGTGCCGAACCAGCCCATTTGGATCCGAAAACGAAGCTGAAAAATGGCTCGGCATAGACGAAGAGAAGTGCGAACACAGGCAAAGTTATAAGACCGACGCCGAGAACGAAACGCGCAATAACGCGGCCTATCGGCCTTCGATTGTGCAGGCGCTCACCTATTTCGACGTATAGCACCCGCTCGGCGGCGGTGTTGAATACGTTTACCGGACGCCACGTAAATGTCAGAGCAAGTCCGTAGAGACCAACCTGGGCATCGGGAACAGCAATAGCTGTTGCCACCCAGATGAAAGGCAGATTGCTCGAAAAGGAATCAACAAAATCTTTGGAGGCAGTAAATAACGGAAACTTGCGAAACTTACGCGCCGCAGCACGGCACTCGTCACGAGACACATCCTTGGAAATGTTTAGTTTTCTGATGTTTGCAATATAGTTAACATTCCCTGCTGCCTGACCGAGGACCGTTCCCATCGGAAGGCCTATTGCGTGCAACGGTTTCAAGAGGCCGGACACTATCTTGAAAAAGGCGCCGCAAACAGAGATTGTTGTGTCGGACCACACTATCTGGCCGAATTTTCTGAAACGGTTGAACAAAGCCGCATAGACCCTTGTGGTACCACAAAAGAAAACCATGAAAGGGATAAAAACCGTAATCCAGCCTATCGACTGCAGTTTGCCGGGGAGGAAATGGAAAACATTAAGAACAAGGATTACGAGAAGGATGGCAACCGAAACAAACGTGTTAAGTCTCAAGGCAAACCGCGAAATTGCACTGGCCTCGCGATCGGAATCGGCAATGACAGGAGCGAGTTCGTACTTGCATGTGGAGATAATGATAAGAATCTCGATGTAACTGTAAAAAATATTGAATACCCCAAAGTCGGCAGGCGAGTATATCCGTGTGAGAAGAAGATATGAAACCAGCGTTATGCCCTGTGCCAGAAAACTGCCCGAAAGCAATGTGGCAAGCGGTTTCAGCAAACGCGATTTCATTATGTTCATTGCATCGGGTTTCTATATTCCACCGTTATACTTGCGTACCGCCCATTCCGTGCCAAAAAGAACCATCAGTAACAGAACAATCCACCACAAATTAAACATAGAGTGGTTTACGGTGTGCGAATGGATGACCGTTTTGATATCGGGAGCCAGTCGGCAAGACTGTCAAGTTCGTGAGGCGAAGCCACACGCCCACCCGACTGTCTGGCCATAGTTTGCAGAAGTGTGTGGTCGGCCGTGACATTCGAACCCTCAACATCCGACCCTGATACCACAAAAACTCCCTCAGCCACATAGTTCCGACCGGCCAGTGTTGCATTAGCCCTGTAAACATATCTGCCCTCATCGAGAAATCCCAAATCGAGCCGGTAGCCCGACAAATATCGGTTAAAAAGATACTCAACCTGTTCGGAATGCACGCTTTGCCTTGACATCGAACCATCTGTGACAGGCACATCTGCATGATCTTGCCTATCCGAATATCCCGTTAGGGTAAGTTTCACATCGGGAACATTGGTGGGCAAATTATTGTCGTCGAACAAGGTCGCATTGAGAACTAACCGCTCGTTGCTACGCACTACATCGGGTACTGCAACCTTCAAGCGGCTTCGCTCCGCCGAGGTTGATACATAAAGTGCCATCTGGGAGACCAGCGGGTCGAAGAAAAATGATGTTCCATTGTCGGCCAAATCACTAAGCCTCCATCGCCAAAGCCCCTCACCAAAAATCCATGCACATCTCGTGTTTATTCCACCCACCGCTATCAAAGGTGACTCGGTGGTCACACTTCCCACCCTTGAATAGAGGAGAGTCTGTACTGACGGCGAAACCTCATAGTTGCCGAATGGCACCTGAAGTGGTGCTTGTCTCGTCAAAGCGTCATACACACTGCCCTCCAACGAAAACGAGCCAAACGAACTGTTTGGCACAGCCGTGGCCTCCGTAGTGCTCTGCAGATTGGTGCGAATGGCAACACCTGTCTGCAAAGCGTTAAAAGCATTAATATCTGTGTTGGTGCCCAGAATATACAGAACGGGGACTTCCAACTTCTTTAAACTTCCGCACACATCGGGACAACCCTTGCATGGAAGCCCATGCGTAACAACCATATCCGGCTTGCCCGAGCGCGTTTGTGCCGAATGTTTCATGTACTCCTCGGCGGAATACACATCCACTTCAAACCCTTCGTTCAACTCAAGGGCACGCCGAATTGCAGCCACATCAGGATGCGGGGCTGCAGCAACTATGGCAACCCGCTGCCGACGATCCAACACACGCACATGGATATCGCGACTGTTATTGGCCCCAGTATATTCGCCATCAGACACACCGATGGCCACCCTGTACGTTTGCAGGCCTGGTTTGTCAGCAGTAAGCATAAACGACTCGGTAGTACTGTATCGAGCAGAACTGTAGTCAATCTGCGTTGTATAGAGCACATGCCCTTCGTGGCTAACAGTTAATGTTTGCCGTTTGCCTTTCAACCTGTTTGCGACTATTGTCACCTCAACCGGAAACTTGCGCCCCATTGATGCCTCTGTGTTGTGTCGCACGTGGCTAATCTTTGCATCGCAAAGAACCGTTGTGTCGCCAAGCGCAACCGGATAGACCGGTACTCCGACTCGCCGCGACCACGAAGCTGGATTGGCTCCTTTGTTGTATATGCCGTCGGTAGACAGAATCACCGCACCGACGTTGCACCCGTCGTAAGTTTCCCCCACCGTCGCGAACACAGACGCAATGTCGGTGGACGTTTCGTCGAATGAGAGGGATACATTTTCTTCAATAGCGCTGCACTTCCCGCCAAAAGCATACTGAACAACTTCATACTTTTCGGAGAGACGCTTTGCAATTCGCCTGATACTGGTTTGGTAATCATTGGCATAGAACACCGAATCGGGTGCAAGCCTTACAGAGCGCGAATTGTCATGCGCTATCACGACTATAGGTTTTTCAGCCTCGTGCACTTTGCGCATCAATACCGGTTCCAAAACAAGAAACAGCAGGAGCGAGACGGCAAGAAACCTTAATGCCGCAAGAACAATCCTAACCCTCAACGAGATAGCGTCCCGTTTGCCGAACGGTAAGAAATACAGCAACGCAGCCATCACAGCACCGCCAGCCATACATAGTAGGCAAAAATACCACGGATAGTCAATCGAGAGATGCAATCAGATCAGATTTCTTGGAATTGTGACTCCTTGTTTTAGCTTGCAAATTTACGATAAGTTTTTAAAACCGCTATATCGAGCCTGAACAAAGAGAGAGCGATGCAATAATTTGCACCGCCCTCCAACTTGTCAAAATATTTGGATTAGCGAATTCTCGTGTCGCCACCACATGCTACGGAAGCCTTGCCAACGGCATTTTTTCAATGACTTCAATCCGCTGTCGGGCATTCGCACGGACAACAAGTTACAAGCCAAGAGCCTTGAGACCCTGATTGTATCGGATGTCCTTCGGTATGTTGTTCTCGCGGATTACATCCAAATCTTTCTGCAAATCAGCCCTTACGACACCATTCTTGGCGGCATAGGACTTGGCGAAGTCGTAGTCGCCGTCGCCCTCGACACGGAGTATCAAAGCTGCCCAGCTGTTGATTGCCTCACGCATCTTCTCGACATTGACAAGATATTTGCCCTGCTCGTTGCGCGTAAATGCACCGTTGTCTTCCAAGTAATTGAAACACATCATATTGGCAACGCCATGAGCTTCGGTTGCGCCAAATCGCACACTACGAAGAATGCCAGCTATGAATGTGACGTATGCGTCCTCGACAGTGCAGTTGGTTATCTCCCCCTGCTCGATAAGGGTTTGTGTGAGGAAAAGACCGCAAATGTCAGCCTTGGCCTCTTCCCACGCACTGTACTGTTCTTTCAAGGCATCGCGCAGGTTGCCTTTGCCCGTTACCGTGTTCTTGATGCCCAAGCCATGGGCCACCTCGTGGAAGCAGACGTTGCTGAAAAAAGCGTTGAAGTTTACATTGTCCATCTGGTCCTCGCAAACAAACAAATTCGCAATCGGCATCAATATGGTCTCGAACTTGGCCTGCATAGCATTCTTTAGCTGCAGACGGCGTGCTCCTTTTTTCAGGTGCACCCGTTCGTCGTTTGGCAAATTAATGGCTATGGTTTTGGAACCCGCATTGCAGTCGCCGGCGTAGTATATCGCATCATAAACGTTGAGGTCACTTTCGGTGCCGGGCACTTCTTTCTTGTATTTCTCATCGCAAGGCAGCTGCTTCTGCAGGTCGGGAAGCATCTTTACGAACTTGGCCAAATCATTGCTCCATTTCTCGTCCTTTACAAGTATAAACGACTCGTAGGAAGTCTTGTATCCAAATAGGGCGTCGTCGTAATTTTCAATGGGGCCGACCACAAAGTCAATCTTGCTGTTCTTCATGTCCATCCAAGCCATATCACTGGCAAAATAGTCATCGGTTTGCAGGGCTTTGCGCCGCTCGGTGAGGTAGTTTTTCAGACCCTCGTCTTCGGCCAACTCGATGGCTTTGCCCATCAATTCATAAACCTTGGTCAACTTTTCGGAGTAGGCCTCGTGGTAGGGAATAACTTTCAGCGCACCGTTCTCGTCACGACGCAGAATGGTATACTGACTACTCTTTTCGGGATCATTCAGGGCATCGAATTCCTCTTTGGTCATGTCGGCGGGATAAAAGTTGGCGCCTTTCGGACGTTCACCATATCCGGGAACAAACGGTTTCTCGCCGTCGAGACGATCCCAAGCTCCATATTGCAACAAGGCAAACTCTCGCACAGCAGGGTCACTCAAAGTGTCGAGAGACTTTCGGTTATCAAGACCGAAATACTGCTCCCAGTATAGCTCATCCATTATGTCGGCTATCTCTACAAGCACCGGCAGGAGCTGTTTCTCTTTTTCACTGAGCCGTGAGATGTCGGTTGTCAAAGTGAACTCGGCATACTCGTTTACCTTCTGTTCAATTTCAGAAGTCTGTTTCGGTTCGTTAGTGGCTTTCTTGTTCTTGCAGCCAAAAGCGGCGAAGAGCGAAAGTGCCATAAGTGTTACCATTAACTTTTTCATTTTTGTTTGTATTTATTTTACTGAATTATTGGATTTATGGGTGTGCGCGATATGCGAAACGCTAACATATGCCAGAATATACCAATCCACCCCCAACGCTATGGCACGGGATCGTAGCCCGAACCGCCCCACGGGTTGCAACGCAAAATGCGTCTGGCCGCAAGCCAGCCGCCCTTAAACGGGCCGTATTTTTTTATAGCCTCAACCGCATACTGCGAACAGGTAGGCGTGTAACGGCAAACCGGAGGCAGCAACGGGGATATGCAGCGACGGTAAAGCCATATTAAACCCAGCATCACCCTGCCTATCGTGGCGCTAATCATCCTTGCCAACCTGCGCATCGCGCACCTCCTTTTTTAGTCGCTCCTGGAGCATGTCGAATTTGTGTGAAATCTGGTGAAAATCAGGCATTTTTGTATCGATATAACTCAATGAGAGCAGAATAGGGTTGAGCGAAGCTTTCGAGAATTGCTCGTAAAGGCTTTTCTTTCGAAGACGATAGCATTCGCGCGTAAGCCGTTTTATACGATTTCTGTCAACAGCTTTGCGAAACCGGCGTTTGGACACGGAAACAAGAACCATCACATTTGGACTGTCCACACTTCCCGATTGCTCCACTACCTGATTCGGAGCAAACATCCACCTGACACTGTATGGAAAACACACAAAACCGTGTCCATCTTTATAAAGACGTTCTATCTGCTTGCGGCTACACAGCCTTTCCGATTTCCGTAAGGTGTTCAATGTCCCCTGTTTGTCCGGATGCGAGTCTGACCTGACTACTTGATATTTTTCTTTTCAGCCTTTTCACGCTCTTTCTTTTCGCGTTCGGCTTTTCGTTCAGCACGGCGTGCTGCCGCCTCGGCCTTTTTTTGCTCCAGTCGTTGCTTGTATTTCTCTTTGTTGGCTATAACCGGTCTCAACTTCTTTCCGTTAGGCAGTGTCTTGCCATGCAGTTTCTGCTGAGCCTTCAGGCTGGTTGGACGAACCACAATCACCTCATCTTGAGGCTTACCAAGCAAATAGTTTTCCAAAGCCATAGCCATCGATGGAGCCGACGGTGTAGGAGCCTTGATCGACAGCGGTATGCCAGCCTCCTTCAGCGCTGCGTGAGTGGAAAGGCCAAAGGCCGCTATTATAATGTTTCGCTCTGCCACGTCGGGGAAATTCTGAATAAGCGATCGAACCCCTATCGGGGAATACAGAGCCACTATATCGTAGTCATCAAGTTTGATATGCGAGAGGTCGCGCGGCACCGAACGGTACATCGGAGCCTTTGTGTACTTGAATTTGGCCTTGTCGAGCAATTTCGTGTATTCGGTCTGCTTTTCGTCCGAGCAGGGAAAAAGAAAATTCTCTTCGCGGTGTTTGGACATCACGTCAATCAGGTCGGCAAAATACTGCTTGCCGAAAAAAATCTTGCGTTTCCGGTACTGGATATAGTTCTGCAGATAGAGGGCGATGGCCTCGGATGTGCAGAAATATTTCATGGTTTCCGGTATCACCTCACGCAATTCTTTAGCCATTCGGAAGAGGTGGTCGACCGAGTTGCGGCTGTTCAGTATAATTGCCGTGTGCTCGCCTATATGTATACGGCTTTTCCGGAACTCCGATGCACTGATTCCTTCGACATTGAAAAACTTGAAAAAAGTCAGTTTCAAGTTAAAATCACTGTGGAGCGATTTGTAGGGCGATTTCTCGATATCGGCAGGCTCGGGCTGTGATATAAGAATATTTTTAATTTTAGCCACGGAACAAGGTTGGAATTGATTTGATTTATTTAATGGTTATTCATTGAAATCTCGAATAATGCCATTCACCGTTTCTTTGTTATCACACTGTTTAAAAGTCAATTAACACCTTTGCGATTACCAAAATAGGTATTATTTCAACAATGCAAAGGTAATAAAATAAATACAATTTTGACCCGGCCGACCGCGACAGAACCATAGCCAAGCCCCGGCCCAACCGCAAAACAAAAAACAGCGCGGCAACTGCCCCGGCAACCCATATCACATTTTTCTCAACATAATATCCAACAATGGTCAAAGGAATCAAAAGTACAGAGCCTATCTGCTGAAAAAAACTTCCCGATATCAGATA
Organism: uncultured Bacteroidales bacterium; assembly: GCA_905235855.1. GTDB lineage: Bacteria > Bacteroidota > Bacteroidia > Bacteroidales > P3 > Colimorpha. The sequence goes on along the minus strand of CAJONE010000005.1, from coordinate 6,883 downwards.
CATGCTCACGGCTTCTTCACCATTGCATGCCAAACCCAAAAGCTTAATTAGCAAATATTTCAAGAAACTGAACGCCAAAAAAGAGCCTACCAGAACCGGCAAACCAAGCATACCATAGATTTCTTCACCAAACAGTTTTGTCGCGGCAACATATCCCAATGCCCCCTGAACCGAATAGTAAATAAACGGCAACGGCCACAGAGACAAATCGTTTTTCAAGCCCGCCTCTCTCACCATTATGTTTGTGTGTCGCATACTTAAAACCGACATCACGCATTTCTTCAACTCGATCTTGCGCACCTGACAAAATACCAACAACAAAACCGTAAGTATCAACATCACGCCGAACAAATATCCGCCATCGCCATCCTCCACCCTTTTAACCTCACCACAGTGTTCTGCTTTTAAAAGATGGTTTTTGAAAAGCGATACCCGCTCAGGCAATGCGGACTGATCGGGTGACTTGAAAACAGAATCCTCACAAAACAGCACATATTCACCCTCCTCAACGAGGGCTACAGGTTTACCAGACACGTATGCGGAACCGCATAACAAAGCATCCGTCACCGGCTCCACACCTTCCGCGCCTATAGCCACTGAATTCAGGGTGTCGGACGATACAACCATATCGGACATTCAAATGGTTCTGCGTTAAGCGGAGCGAGATATCAACACATTTCCTTTAGCCGTATAGCCAAAGCGGTCCACCATGCAACGCACTCCTCTCTTTTTCCTATACGGTCATTATTTCTTTTTCTTTCGTGGCAAAGATTTTGTCGCACTCTGCCACGAACTTGTCGGTGATATCCTGTAGTTCTTTCTCGACTTGCTTCACCTCATCCTCCGGAACCGATTTGTCTTTAAGTTTTTTGACTTTGTCGAGTACATTGCGGCGAGCGTTACGCACATTTACTTTGCCAGTTTCAACCTCGCTCTTGGCCAATTTGGTTAGTTCTTTACGCCTTTCCTCGGTCATGGGCGGAACCACGATGCGCAATATGTCGCCCTCATGGCGTGGGGTGAAACCCAGATTGGCATCAAGTATCGCCTTGTTGATAGCACCCACAAGCGTTTTCTCCCACGGCTGTATTATTATGTTGCGTGGGTCAGGCGTGTTGATATTTGCCACCTGACTGATTTCTGTCGGTGTACCATAATAGTCCACCTTTACACCGTCGAGCATGGCTGGATTGGCTTTGCTGGCACGAATTTTGCCAAGTTCCTTATTCAAGAAATTGATGGCACCCTGCATACTGTTGCGAGCCTCGTCGAGACAGGCTTTTGATAATTCATTCATATGAAAAGATTTTTAGATTTTAATACTGACTCTTTGAACGGTCTTTGGCCGAGCACCCTCATTAAAGTGAACCTGAACGCAGCGGTTGGCGGATCGACTATTTGCACACTTCCGTTCCAATCTGTTCGCCCTTGACCACACGTAAAAGGTTGCCGGGGTTGTTCATGTCAAACACATATATCGGCAGACTGTTTTCCTCACAAAGTGCAAATGCCGTGAGATCCATAACCTTCAGATGTCTTGACAATGCTTCCTGATACGAAAGACATTGGTATTTTGTGGCCGTATGATCCTTCTCGGGGTCGGCGGTATAAATGCCGTCGACACGCGTACCTTTGAGTATTGCGTCGGCTTGGATTTCAACCGCTCGCAGCGCAGAGGCCGTGTCGGTGGTGAAGAACGGGTTTCCGCTCCCACCCCCAATGATTACGACGCATCCCTCGCGCATAGCCTCAATGGCACGGCGACGCGACATGGCCTTGCATATAGGTTCTATCTGGAGGCCCGAAAGCAACTCGGTTCTCAATCCCTGACGTTCGAGTTCCGACTGTAGAGCCATGCTGTTTATAAGCGTGGCCAGCATTCCCATGTAGTCGCCCTGCACACGGTCAAAACCCTGCGCCGCACCGGTGAGGCCGCGGAAAATATTTCCTCCGCCTATCACAATCGCCAATTCCAGTCCAGCCTCTACCGCAGCCTTTATGTCGGCTCCATACTGTTCGAGCATCTTGGGCGATATTCCATATCCCTGCTCACCCATCAGCGACTCTCCACTCAATTTAAGTAACACTCGCTTATACTTCATGCCTACTTGTTTTTTGATAATGATTTGCAAAATTACAAACTTTTGCGAATATGTTGCCTATACAGCTGTTTGTATTTCAGGAAATCCTTTATAGCTTCATATATGGGTGACGGCTCTATAGCAAGTTCCTCCACCATCTTTTGGTTTGAATAGTGTTCGAAAACCATCAACTGCCTGACATTCCTGCTCGTAAAGGAGACTCCTATCCCGATCCATGCAAGCGCATCGCCTATCACGCCCGCGAGTCGGCACACAAATCTGGGCAAAACGATTATATGCTGTTTATACCCGCCTGCTTGGGCCGCAGACTGGAAGAACTGACAAAAGGTCATATCCTCGTCCGTGACAATATATTTTTCACCGTTTCGCCCTTTGGTCAAAGCAGCTTCTATTGCCATGGCCACCGTATGGGCACCGACAAAACTCTTCCCGCCCGGTGGCACTATCATAAGCCTTTTACGCCATCCCGCGATGAGCAGTTTGCCAGAAGATGGCTTTTGATCGTATTTTCCTATGATGTAGCCAGGGTTAACAATGACTACTCTGGGTTTGACTTGAGAGAGATTTGCACTCCTTCGATTTTCAAAATTCCCATTGAGCAGGATTCGCTCGCCGGCAAGCTTGCTCAACGCATACCACGAGTCCGTAAAAGGCGGCTGCATTGCAACATTTTCATCGGACAGCAACGCCTCAGAACCGTGGCCTATAGTGTTGACCGTACTGACATGGACTATGGTTTCTATTTTCTCGGTTTGGGCCACTTCCAATATTGTGGTACACAAGTCACGATTTACGGGATAATAATCTTCCTGACGACGGTGCGACATGTCGGTGTCGCCGGCACAGTTGACCAAAGCATTGCACCCCCTGGCCGCATGCCGCATTATACGGGCATCTGTCAAAAGACCTTTGATGATTCTTACTTCTGAACCACCCGACGAGAAAGAAACCTCCGGCAATCCACTGGAAGCGCGAAGTCTTTGCTGTGCATCATCGGGGACACTGACACCGACAACAGCGTCGGGGTTACGGACTATCACTGTAACATCATGTCCGCCCAAAAGCAGTGTTTCGAGAACATTGTTACCCAGCAGACCCGTGGCACCCAAAAGGAGTATTTTCATCTTCTTCGGGGATGACGGAAGCTGAAATCGTACTGTAGTTTTAAACCCACATTCATCAGTCGCAGACTTTTCACCACATCACTGCGAAGGGTAGGTACGGACGAAACCACGCCACCCGAACGGCTGATAAGCGGTTGGTCGTTTCCAGGGTGGCATTCGTTGAACGCAAATTCCGCATAAACACCAATCCCGATAGCGTCACCACGGGTGCGTCCCAAACGGTAACCGGCCTCGATTATGCTGGTGGCAAAGAAAGGTTTGAAAGTGTTGCCACGCGCCGAACAGTCGTACGACATCGTGTTTATTTTCTTCCCACCAAATGTACCTGCCGGTATTGATACGGTGTTATTGCCGATCGAGACACATTCGGTTTGCGTTTCGCCATAGTGCGATTCCTCGTGCAATTTCAACGGAATATAGAACTTGGCACCCGCCATTGCATACCAATGCTCGCCTTGTAAAGCAAACCCCACCGGTATTCCGACCGAAGTATACGTGTAAGTGGCACTTATATCTTTCGTGGTAGTGCGGTAATCAGCGTTCACGGTCATTGACTCGCCACGCTCGATGTTTGTCCACACCTGTATCGGCTCGCTGCTCTGCACAGTGTAGCTCGACATAATGTAGCGACTGGTGAGAATGCTGAATTCGCATCCGACACGCAATCCAATGTGGTCGCTTACAAAATGTGTGTAATCTATTTCAGCACCTACACCGAAACCACCTGGACTGTTTTTTGCTTTCTCACTATTGACCATAAAGTTAGCATATCCCATCTTGACAGCAAACGAAAGATGACTGCCTTCCACAATAGTAAGGGGCTTTTCTGTTTGAATTTCCTGCGCCTTAACCGGAACTGCGGCGGCTATAAGAAAAAAAACGGCCAATATATTTGTGATTGTCTTTTGCATAGTATGGATATTTGAGCGTCTTTATCTTCCTATTTGCGGGCTATCTATCGTATTACAATACGCTTTCCGGCGGATGTCCACTTTGTCGCAGCGTCCAAAACGGTTACTATATATGTTCCTTTTTCAAGTGTGCAACATGCCACAGAAGATTCTCCACAAATACTTTTTTCAAGTATTTTGTGTCCTGTCAAGTCGTGAACGGTCACAACCCACTGGCTTCCGGCGTTTGACGTGTGAGTGCTGATTGCGATATTAAGCGGTTGGCCCTGCAGCACAGGATTAGGCCACACATTGAAGTTTATTTCCGCCGAAACATCGTCTATCCCGTTACTACCCATGCAAAGCTCGTTGGTTGGGAACCATACACCCTCGATTTTAACCCAAACTTTGAAACAGCCCGTTAGCCGTCCGTAGTTATCCAAATGGTAGTTGTCGTCGCTGAAGCCCGCCATCACCACGCCATCTTTTTCCCAATAGATGCTGTCATACTCCACACGAGTGTTGTCGCCAAACGGGTAGTGGTTCAATATAAGCACATTCTGTTCATAAGCATACAATTGTGGTAGCGGTATTCCGAGAGGGGTCACGTACAAGTGTATGGTCACTATGCTATCACATCCTATCTGGTTAGGAATCACATACGCGTGGTCGCCACTTTCGGTAAAAGTAGTATCAAAATATATGTAGCTCTGCGGCGCATAGACCACAGTATCGCCTATTGTACTGTAACGCACCGTAAGGTGCAATGTGTCGGTATTCTCACAGGCATTTGCAGTATAGTGATAAATATCTGTGACAGATTCCCGATAGAGGGTTCCATTCCACACCAGCGAGTCGCAAACATCCGCAGTTTCCGCCCGATTTATCGGGTGGTTTATGCGAATATGCCATGTGTACTGCGTGTCGCAATCCATCCCAACCCCGGGTACAGTGTCATATACATTGTTGCTCGCCGTATATTCAATCCCTTTGAACGTGTAGTGGTCGCATGCTACGATTGTGGTGTCGGCACGGTTGATGCTTCCGCGTGTATAGCGCAGATACAGCATGCTGTCGAGACCATCGGTGCTGGTGGTAAGGTGCGAGGCCAAGGTGTCATGGCTTATGGTGGCTATGGTGCTGCCATCCACAACCCAATCATAGCTGCCGCATCCCACAACGTAAGTGGTGTCGCGGTAGGTGGGTTTTACTACCAACGTGATAGCCACTATACTGTCACAATTGTATTGGTTATAGAGCATCCGGCTACGTGTAGAACCATAGCTGAAAGTGACACCCATCGCAGTATATGGCAGTTCAGACTCACGCGCATAGACAGTGGTGTCGGTGCGGCTCGACGGACTGACCGTTATATTAAGCACCATTATACTATCACATCCCCTTGTGGTTGTGCCGTTCAGCGTCTTGCTCATCGTGATTACGTCATCGGTGGGATAATATGGCACATCAATCCGATGTTCGCCATACATGTAGTAAATACCGCCTTCGTCCTCCGACAGGCGGCTGGAGCATATATTAAGAGTACGCGAAAGGCTGAATGAGCGGTTTATGGTAAGCTGCAGATAGGTGGTGTCGTAGCACTGCACATCATAAACCCGCCCCCAATCAGACTCGTCGGTGAGGTAGGTACGCGTCCCAGTATAGTGTGTGTTCAAATCGATATTCAAGCCATGCCCTGTATAGCTTCCGGTGTTTTGGCAAGCCGTGTCGTAGATAAAATGGCTGACAGGTTTGTAAACAGTAATTGCAAGATTCTCCACATCGGCACAGCCTTGCAAATAGCGGGGCATAAGATGAGACACAACGATTGTGGTGTCACTTCCCTCAAAACTAATGTTCCGCATATCCACATGATAAATTGTGGTGTCGTATGTGGTGCCGCCGGCACGCTCTAAGGTCAACTGCCAATCATAGTAGTTTCCTGTACTACCGTTGCATAGCTCCACGGCCTGATTGTGTTCAGCCGGCCTCGTAATGGCAGGCAGATTCTCGTAGGATATTTTTATGCGCGGCATAAACGGATAGCGTCCGGCAATGCCGGTGCAGCGCATAATCGAGGAACCCGGACGCGGCGAGCCCTTGAACGAGCAGGCAGTCGCCACCGTTCCGGCACTTGCCACCGTTATGTCAACCACCATGTTGCCGCCACGGTAGTCGTAGGGCGAGTCAAAGTCGACAGACATCACCTCGCCCGTGGCATCAAAGGCTCCCGTGTAGACCTTTGTGAAATTAATATTGTCCATAAGCACCGACGAGGAAAACACATCGTTCTCCATTGTGCCAATACGAACATCAAACTGGCTGTCGAACACCTCCGCAGCCACATTCTTTGTGTAGAATTCAAAACCCGTGATGAGTTTGTTTGCTATTGCCGTAAGCGAATCGGCGGGATAAACAATCTGTGCATGATACACTCCGTCCGAGGCTTTCAGGCCATACACTGGCACGTATGTCGACGAGGTGTTTGCGCCACCAATCAACAACTCGCCAGCCTGTGCATACAGGTTTCCGCCCGAAAGAACCACAGCAAACAAAAAGGAAAAGGCGTATATTATTTTCTTCATTATTCCAACGAGTACTTTTTAACAACTTGCAAAGATACTTCTTTTTTATTAATTTTGGCTAAAAATCTGATATTTTGTAGACTCTGTAGACTCAACTACCAAGTGCAACACAGTTGTGCAAATATAGCATAAATTTAAGTTTGGGGGTATCGAAGTTCAAAAGTTTTCTCGGTCGGAGGTTG
>CAJONE010000004.1 GCA_905235855.1 uncultured Bacteroidales bacterium | reverse complement strand
ACCTCCGACCGAGAAAACTTTTGAACTTCGATACCCCCAAACTTAAATTTATGCTATATTTGCACAACTGTGTTGCACTTGGTAGTTGAGTCTACAATAGACCTTTCGGGGCTATCGGCAGGCACTTATTTCGTTCTACTTATATCAAATAATAACCAATCTGTTCGTAAAATCGTAAAACACTAATGCTATGAAAAAACACTCTGAAATGAGACTTCAAATAAAAAAGATATTGAAGAAAGAATTATGCATAATTTGCATTACTTTTTTGTTTCTACCTTTTTTATCTGGATGTGTGCGATGGCACTGTGCTAAACGACAGCGAAATCCACGAGATATCATTGCTTTTTAAAAACGATCCTTTTTGCTCGCCTGTGGATTCCGTTATATACGAGAGTCGTCTGAAGGACGGAGCCATACTGTTCACAAGCAAGCCGGATCTGAATAAACCTGTTTTTTTTTTGATTCTGTTAAAGTTGTTTATGGCGTGGGCGTAACAAGTTTTTGTACCATAGATGGTCGGAAATACCATTTGAACCCGTAGTTGCGAAACGGGCTTATGTTTTTGGGGAAGAAGCCCACTTCGCGAGATGAACGCGCGGTTGAGGCAGAAGGTGGAGGAGCTGCCCCTACATGTGATAGAACTGCAGAAACAGATTGCGAAACTTAAAAATAAGAAAGTATGGAACATCAATTAAGATTGATGATAATTGTATTGGTATGTTTTATGACAGTTGGTTGTGAAATAGATAACCATTGGAAAGATTATCATTTTGCAGCACGCAGATCGCCCATGACAATTACCGATGCCCAGGGGAAACATATAGATGTGACGGCATTTAACCGTATGTATAACAATAGGGAGTTGAGAAATGGCGACACAATTCTGTTAAAAGGATTGATTCCTATCCATTTTGACTATCGGGGATGTCACGGCATCTTGTTAGGTAATGTTAACTGCATTTGGATTGGTGATGCTACTGTTGATTCTCTTTTTGAACACAGAATTGGTGACTCCATATTCCTTTCCGGTATACTGGGTATAGATTATACGATATATTCAGGAGGCAACGTTTCTTTCTCGCTATTCGTTATTGATAATAATACAATTTATATGGAACCTAATGGAAAGTAAGGATTTTAAACCTGTTTTCGTAGTGGTGGTCGCGTTATGCATGATATGTGTTATATCGAGAATCTATGGCCAAACCTTTACGGAACATTCTAATTTTGTGACACAGGAAGAAGCAATTCGCGCAGCCGTTAATTATATGCAGGTGCGAGATAGAGTAACGCCAGTGGTGGCAGAAGTTAGAACGGAAAAGGTGGGAGATACTGTTTGTATGTATAACGTAAGTTTTTCAGATGGGTTGTGGTCTCTTGTCTCTGCTTCGAAGTCGTGCGTTCCTATTTTGGCTCACGGATATGCTGATACCGGTGCCGACAGCATAAGTGTTCCAGAAGCATTTCTGTATCTAATTGATTGGTATAAAATGCAGATATTAACTTTGATAAGAAGCGGGGATAATCGACAGGATTTCATAGATAAATGGAACAGCATATAGGGCTGTTCAGGGAATATTACACCCAGATACAATCCGGGATATAAACTGGTTAGTAATGCAAACGGGTTGCAATTGTCATGGGGTCAAACAAAGAACAATGATGGTGGTTGTACTCCTTCCTACAATCAATATTGTATCAATCTGATGTGCAATGATTGTGACAATGCACCAGCAGGATGCGCAGCCGTCGCAATGGGGCAGATAATGTGGTATTGGCAGTGGCCCAAATCTTCATCATATCGAACTTATAATTGGATGGGAATGCCGATAAGGTTAGGCGATGGCCAAACTCAAGCGGGTTACGATATAGCAAGTCTTCTAAGTGACTGTGGTGATGCTTGCAGTACAATATACACATGTCTTGGGTCGGGAGCATTGGTTGGAAATATTAAAGATGCTTTTAATGATGAATTTGCATATAAAAGTGTCAAAGTACACTATAGGGATGATTGGGAGACGTCCTTGTCATGGGAGAACTTGATTAAGTCAGAAATTGACAATAACAGGCCTGTGCTTTATTATGGAGACAAATCGATTATTACAAATGGGCACTATTTTATTATTGACGGCTACCAATCGACAGACTACTGCCTTTTTCATGTGAATTTTGGGCACAAAGGAAGTAGCAATGATTATTTTTATCTTGGCAACATACATGAAGGAGACGAGAGTTATTGCCATAACCAAAAGGCAATAACAGGGATATCTCCAACATATACAGAGAATAGTATCTCTGCGGTAAATTATTCAACAGTTTCCCGTAATCATAGAGAGGTTGCACGGATCTCAATCCAACTTCCTGCAAATGGTGATACACTAACAGTGAACAATAGTGTCAATTATGTAGTCGAGGCGGGAAACGATGTGACGTTAAAGCCAGGCTTTCATGCCCTAATCGGTTCGGAAACTGCAATTAGAGTAAACCAGAAACTACAAGATACAATGGCAATAAGTGTTGTAGAGTGGCCTACTATTCTGCAACCAGGCCAATCGCTCTGCATTCACACACACAATGCTGATTCATGGGAATTTATGGCTTTTGATGTCAATGGTGGACATTTATATCAAAGCGCGGGTTTGATAACAGATGACCATCCGTGTGTATGGGACGGTACAAATATTGGCACATTGAACAATTGTATTATTCGGTTAAAAAACAGCTATGGACGATCGTTAGAACATTCTTATTGGCTTTCACTTTGTTCAGGGAGTAAGGACAACTCACTGTGTGAAGGGTTTGATTATGTGGGAGATTGCAGTATTCAAAGTAATGCAATATTTGATAGAAAAAAATGAAGATTTACCCCAATCCAACCTATGGAACAGTGACAGTTGTACTACCGGCAGGTTACAATATTTCGAAACTAAAAGTTTTTGATGAGGCCGGATGCTGCGTCTTTTCAGACAATTCCATATTGGCTCGTGAGTACAAGATGGATATGTCGCGCTTTGCCTCGGGATCCTACATTTATCAAGTAGAAACCACTGATGGAAAAATTTATTCAGAACGAGTAGTAAATAAAAAATAACCAACAAAAAATGATTTCAAAAAAAATCTGCATCATAGTCCTGGGTATTGTGATTGTACACATGTCGGCAAAGGCACAAGAAAACACCGGGAACCCGGTAGAAACCCGAAACAAGAGCACTCGTATCCAGATTCTGGCAGATGTGGGAATGCATTCTACCCCAAGCGATCCGAATGTGTCGCCATACGTGTTGCTGTCACCTGGTGTGAATATCAAAGACCGAGCGTATCTTGGACTGGGGGCCGGTGTTTTAACATGTTTTGTCCCCTATATGAAGCCCGGCTACATGTTGCTTTCTGAACAGTACGGCGTGGTTGGATCCGGCAATCGAAAGGATTGGACTATTGCTTCGGTGATGCCGTTACTCTATATACAGAGTGACATTTATCTCACAAAAAGACAGTCCTGGAGACCCTATGTTTCAGTTTCGGTTGGAACATCTTTCATAAGAAGTTTGATGACCGTAGGCTATTCCAAGCTTGGTGTTGGTGTCGAGTATAAGGGATTAGCCTTGCAAATAGGTTACACGCCAATGTATGTGAAGTACAGTTCAAGTGTTCCTCAGCCCCAAAAGCCTCTGTCTCACGGATTGTATTTTGATGCTGGATATCGTTTTGATGTGAAAGAATACAAAACGCACACAACGGTGTCGGAAAGTCTGCAGACCAGTTCCGGGACAGATGGGATCCGATTAACCAGAAAAACAAACACCCAGGGAACGGTGCCAAGAAATGAAACGCATTTCCAAGGTATCGGATATGTAGGAATCAGTGCCATGCCCATACCCATGCCGTCAACAACACTCTCTTTGGGAGTTCTTGTGAAGGGCCGATACTTTTTTGGCGCTGGCTTGGGAGCTCTGCTATATGTCGACAATTACCACGATGCAGACCCAACAAACAAGAGTTACTATGCCTATCCCTTGTCCTGTTTCTATCTGCAGAGTGACATCTACATGAAACACCGAAATCGGTGTTCCCCGTATATAACCTTTGCGGCTGGGTCGGTCGTTCCTTATGTCGGTTATTTAAAGGCCGGAATAGGTGTTGATTATCGATCCTTTGTGTGGCAACTGGCCTATTCCCCCGCCTTTCTTTTCGCGGCGCATGATTACGTAATGCATGGGCTGACATTCAACTTCGGATACCGGTTCGGCACGGCCAAGTACAACAGGCAGCGGTAAGCGCTTGTCAGAGTTGCGATTTCAGGTCAGTGAGGAAGGCACGTAAATCTTTGAGTGTGTCGATTAGCTGCATATCGTCGCTGGCCATAGGTGTGCGCAGTTGTTCTCGTGCACCGTCGAGTGTGAAACCGCAATCCTTGGTGAGGTGTTTTATGCGCTTCAGCAGGTCGATGTCCTCCTGCCTATACATGCGAACGCCGCGTGTGTTTTTTGTGGGGTGCAGATCGGGGAACTCGCTTTCCCAAAACCGCAACAGCGACTGGGTGACACCGAGCTGGTCGGCGACTTCTGAAATGGTGTAATACAGTTTCATGACGGTAAAAAAATGAGACGTTGGGTGGTTGTGAGTGATCGGAGAGGTCTGAATAATCTGAATAATTGGAGTGGGTGGTGGCTAATAGCTGTAGTAGCCATGGCTTTCCTGATAGTTCTTTTTCTTTTCGTATTTCACGTCGCGCAGGCTTGGCGCTTTGATGTTGATTATGAAATTCCAGCCCTTATAGTAGCCGAATGGGGTCCAGTTGAAGCGCATCTCCCAGCAGTGCAGGTCGCGGTAGATGTCGATCGAGGTGTATGACAGTCCCTTGTTTACGAAATCGTATCCGGTCGAGAACGAAATCTTCCAGTTTTTGGTGATGTTGAAGTTTCCTGATACCGAGAGCGATTGAACCACCTCGTGCGAAAGGTTGTACTGCGCGGCTATATAGCGCGAGACATAGCTGAATGTGTAGCTTATGGAGAAGTTCCATGGCACAGAGAAATCGACATACTGACCGACGAAAAGTGCGGGATTGTCGTTATAGGGCGACAGTAGCGTAGGGCGTACCGCGTAGCCCTTGTTTTCGGTTTTTTCGCCAGATTTCTTTTTCTTGAAAGTATTTGGGTTGAAGCTCCAAGAGAGTTGTGCGCTCCAGGTGGAGTTATCAGTTCGGAAAAGGCGATGCTCAGTTTTGATGAGGAATTGGTTGTGCTTGTTTCCGAGTGAGTCAATCACGTAGGGGCAGAATGAGCCGGAATAGTTGAGCACGAGTGTTTTGAAAAGTGTAGTACGTCCAGTTACGGTGAAGTCGCTCCAGTTCAGAGAGTCGCGGGCTATGTCGTAGCTTATGGCGAGGTTGAGGTTTTCGAGCAGGGTCACTTTCTTCGGCTCTTCGTCACTGTTCCACTTGCCAACTTTCATTTCGAGATTGTTGCCTATGTTGAGGCGGATTTGGCCGGAGCGTCCGTCGGCGGGTCCGCCGAAGAGAGACTGCTCAAAAATTGAGTAGCGGTGGACGTAGCCTGTCTGATCGGTGTATTCCTTCCACCAGCCCAGTTTTGACGATCCGAAGTTCGGACGGTAGTTGAACGACAGTGACGGGTTGATGACGTGGCGCAGGGCTTTAATCCAACCGCGTTTGAAGTTGAACATGCCATAAATGCGTGTCGAGAGTGACGTTGAGAAAGAGATGTCGCGGTTCGTGCGGAAACCCCATACGGTGTCGATAGCCAAAAGATCGGTCGCGGGATCGATATTCTTGCGGATTGTCGAGAAATGCCATCGCTCGTTGTATGATATGGAATTGGTCCAATTGAAGTATTTGAACACCTTTACCGAAAGCGAGACAGGTACCGACTGATGGATGCCGTATTGCATTTTCGCGAAAACGCTCTTCTTGAAAAGCATCGAGTCCTGTTCGGAAAGATTGTTTTCAGCGTTCAGCTGATATGAAATCTGTATGTTTTCCCACCACTTGTAGCTGCCCGTAGGTGCTTTGCGTCTGAAGGGATAGAATGTGACCGAGCTTAGCGAGACAGAAGGGAGCTTGATGTTCATCAACCCCGTTTGGGCGTTGTAGGATTCGCGTGCTGCCAGTGCCAGGTTGAAGTATGACCCCAGTTTGGTTGAATAGCTTATGGACGATGTCGTGGTCGAATTGAAGTAGTCGTTGCGGTTGGTGGTGTTGCGGCTGTAGTTGCGGCTTTGTAGGTTTACGTCGGCCGAAAAGCGGCTGTTCGGGTTCGCTTTGGGATCCTGGTCGTGTCGCCAACTGATTTTGAAGTCGCTGTATTTGTTGTACGACGTGCTGTCGCCGCGTATTCCCTCGCGAGTGATGCCGTAGCGAATGTCAATATTGCCCTTGTATTTGTAGCGCTTGTAGTAGTTCGACTTGGCTTCGGCGGCCCAGCTTAGGTTCGTGTAGATGTCGCCAGTCAGTGCGAGGTCGATACGGTCGTTTATGGCGAAATACCAGCCTATGTCTTTCAAGTAGTAGCCCTGGTTGTTCATCCAGCCGTAGGAGGGCATCAGGAATCCCGATGCCCTGTCGTGCGTAATCGGGAAAAAGGCAAAAGGCAAGGCGATAGGTGTCGGCACGTCCTCTATCGAAAGGTAGGCGGGTCCGGTCACTATCTTGTCGTTCATTATCAGTTTCGACTTGGTGAAGTTTATAGCATAATGTGGGTGGGCATAGTTGCATGTGGTGTATTGTCCTTTGCTGAGGAACATAACCGAGTCGTTGACTTTCTTGATTTTCTTGCCGTGAAGGAAACCTTCGCCCTCCTGGGTTATGACACCGTGTATGATACCTTTCTTCGTGTTGTAGTTGAAAGCGATTGTGTCGGCACTGTATTCTGCGTCGCCCTGCTTGAAATAGGGTTTGCCAGTCGAGTGTCCATTTGAGTCCTCCACTCCTGAAGCATGGATTTGGTTTGAGTTGAAGTCCACATCCATGGCATCGGCTTTGAGCTGCATGTCTTGGTAGTAAACTTCGCCCTCGTTGTAGATGAAGGCGCGGCGGTTGTCGAGGTTGAAAGCTACCGAGTCGCGGGCCTTGTATTTCAGAATGTCCTCCATGGCGTTGGGCGAGACTGGCAGCTCGAACGCACTCGTGTCGGCTGCGGGCTGCGGGCTGATGGTCGTATTTTGCGCATAGGCGGACGAAACCAAGAACAAAAAAAACGCGAGTATCCATACCGGCGGCTTCGTGACGGCGGTTCGGTGGCTGGCGACAGCGATCCACTTATTAACAGACAATATATAAAAAAATTCCCTCGTCAAAACCTTTTATACAGATTTTCAGCGTATCTTTGCACATTGGTATGCAAAGATAAAACTATTATTGCAAACATACTCGAATTTGATTTCCGAAAAACTGAAAGCACTTGATTATAAGTTAACAATAGTGTCTCTCAAGTAACAAACAAGTCAAAAAAATGAAACGCTTTTTTATAATTGTTGTTGCAATGTTTGTCGCATTGCCTCTTTGGTCACAGAAGAGGGAAATCGGGAAAGTCAGAACAGTAGTCATCGATCCCGGCCACGGGGGCAACAAACCGGGTGCGAGAGGCAAGCATGTCGACGAGAAGGACCTTGTGCTATCCGTTGCCAAGAAAGTTGGCAAGCTGATAACCGACAACTATGAGGATGTCAGCGTGATTTTTACTCGCACTACCGATGTTGATATCGACCTTTCGGAGCGGGCGCGTATCGCGAACCGTGCCAAGGCAGACCTTTTCATCTCCATCCACGCCAACTCGCATCCAACCGCAGGACCAACCGGTGTCGAGACTTTTGTGGCGGGCCTCTCCCAAAGCAAGGCCAACATGGAGATTGCCAAGAAGGAAAACGCCGACATACTGCTCGAAGACGACTATAAAAACAATACCGACTATCAAGGTTTCGACCCCAATTCGCCCGAGAGTTACGTTCTGTTTGCTATGTACCAAAACGCCTATCGCGACAAAAGCCTCACATTTGCACAGCATATACAGAACCAGTACAAGAAACGGATCTCGACCATAGACCGGGGAGTGAAACAGGCCGAGTTTATGGTACTGTACAAAACCACGATGCCGTCTGTCCTTACGGAGATAGGGTTCATATCCAACCCTACCGAGGAGGCCTACATGATGTCGGTCGAGGGACAAAATACCATAGCGGAATGTATCCTTCGTGCTTTTGCGCTCTACAAAGCCTCCGAAGAAGGAGAGCCTTTGCCCGAGCTTACGATTGCACTGGGTGGCCAGCGGTCTGTAGGCGATGTCGCCACCGATACAATCCAAACCGTTCCGGCTGCGGTATCAGAATCTGGCGGTAAGGGAACGTCTGATAGCAATCGCACCACAAGTGAAGTCCAGTCTCCGAAAAAAAATGTAGCCACCGACAATCCCGATGAGGGCAAACCCTACAGCGTTGAGAAGAAGATCCCCGCTGTTCCTGCGGCAGACCAAGTGACATATCGTGTGCAGTTTATGACACTCAGCCGCCCGCTCGAAAAAGGCGACCCCGACCTGCGCGGTGTCGACGATTTCGACCGCTACCAGCAGGGTCAGTACTACTACTACATTACGGGCAGATTTGCCGATATCGGTGATGCCGCCGAACTACTGGTGCAAATCCGCTCGAAGGGTTTCAAGGATGCCCTTCTTGTTGCCTTTCTCAATGGCACGCGCATAAGCCTACAACAGGCACGCAAAATCAAGTCGGGTCAGTAGTGTGGCGCAACATGCTTGAGTGGTTTAGCCTCCATATTGGCGTCGCGTAACAGTTCTATTTTTCAGTTATCAATTTTCAATAGGTTTTGCCTATGCTCAGCATTCAACATATAACAAAACTTTACGGCCAGCAACGCGCACTTGACGACGTGACGCTCACAATCGGGAAGGGTGAGACTGTCGGCCTCCTCGGTCCAAACGGTGCGGGGAAGTCGACGCTGATGAAGATAATCACCTGCTATATCCCTCCCACATCGGGGACGGCCATAGTTTGCGGGCATTCTATTGAGGATGACGCGATGGGTGTGCGCCGCAGCATAGGATACCTGCCCGAGCACAACCCGTTGTATGTGGATATGTATGTGCGTGAGTTTCTCCTCTTCGCGGCTGGCATACAGGGGGTGAAACATCCCGCTCGGCGTATAGAGGAACTGGTGGTGGAGCTTGGACTTACACCAGAGGCAGACAAGAAGATTTCGCAGCTCTCAAAGGGCTATCGCCAGCGCGTGGGCATAGCACAGGCACTAATCCACGACCCTAAAATCCTTATACTTGACGAACCCACCACGGGTCTCGATCCCAACCAACTCGAGGAAATCCATGAGGTGATTCGCAATGTGAGCAAGGAGAAGGTGGTGTTGCTGTCGACGCATATTATGCAGGAGGTGACGGCCATGTGCAATCGAGCAGTCATCATCAATCATGGCAAGATAGTCTCGGATCACTTGATGTCAAATGTCACGGCAGAAGAACTGACAACCAGATTCCATCAGCTCACAGGCGAGAAGTAGTCCCATTGCGGTGGTCACTCACTGTTGTGCAAGCAACGTTTCGAGCGTCTTCTCGTCGTCCTCGCTGAGTCCCAGAGCCTCGGCGCGGTCGTATTCTTCTTGTGTCGTGGGCTCGATGTTCAAGTATTTACGGTCGAAGTAGTCCTGCTTGATATAGCCAAGCAAGAGATGGTAAATGGGCTTTTCATCGAGCTGGTTGGCGGCATTCAGGTATTCCAGAGCCTTGTTTATGTCGGCACGTCGCGCCACGAAGGGCTTTTTGCCACGAAGCAGGCATATAGCGGCCATAAAATAAGGTTCGGACGATTCGAAGTTCTCGTCGATTGCCTTTTCAAAAAGAGGCATTGCACGGTCGTAGAGTCTCAGTCGAAGGTAGCACATGGCAGCGTAGCCGTTGAGTTCCTGATTGTCGGGGTCGGCGGCAAGCATCTTGCTGTAGCTTTTGGCATATTTGCCGACTTGCATGGTTGGCATAGTGGCCAAAATGGACGAGTTGACGACCACAGTCTGATTGCATTTCGGACACACTTTATTGTCCGGTGCCAACGAGAAGTCGCAATTGGGACAAAGATTGACTGATGTCATTGTGATTTGATTATAAATTTTATGAGAATTATTGGATTTTATCTTTCACTATGCGATTGCGTTTTTGGATTGTACGCAGTATGGTTTCGCACAATGCAATCGTCCCTGGCTCTGCGGAGTTTTCCTCGAGTTCGCCTACGAGCAGCATTATCTCTGCCTCGATGCCTTTGGCTTCGGCACATGTGCGCAGCGGACTGCTTTTCAATGCATAATAAACTTTCTCCAGTTCGGTTTCACAAGCTTTGCTTTTGGCGTTATCAACAAGAACTTTAAGTCTTGGAGCCAAGTTGTCAACGAAGCGTGCTTCTTCTTCGTGACGCTCCTGCTGCTCGGCGGTATCCTCGTTGACCAGCATATTGACCAGCAGATAGACCCCTGCGGCGGCGAAAAGAATGACATTCACTATCCATGCAGCGGTGGCACTGACAGGCGATCCAAGGAGTTTCAGGAGCCATGCTGCGGTGAGACCCTCGGAATTGACCAAGCGGTGAACCAGCCAGGCAGTGAATCCTTCGCGTGGCGAAAGCTGAAGCTGTTCGAAAAGTTGTATGAGTACGCTGTTGAGCGATACAAGTATGAACGCTGCATTCACTATGAACGCCACCACAAAATAGGTCCACGTGCCAAGATACAGCGGACGGCGATAGTCTGCAACAGCCCTGTTTCCCTTTCGAACAAAAAACGGGGTGCAAAGCAACAGTATATAAGAGACATGGATGAACGCATAGCAAACCCAAACTGAAGTGGGCAATTGCTCGGCTTTGGCGGTAAGAAGAAAGAAACATACGTTGAACGCAATTAGGAGCAATGCGTCGAGGATGAACCAGATAATGTTTCTGTGCATGGCTTATAGATTAAAAGGTTAAAGGCTACTGAGGATTTCCTGTTTCTTGGTGTCGAAATCCTGTTGGGAGATAAGTCCCATATCGAGCATCTGTTTCAGTTTTTGCAGTTTTGCCATCGGGTCGTCGGCTGCCGGAGTGGCTGGCTGTTGAGGTTGTGGTTGTGTCTGTTGCGGTTGCCCCATCAGACCTCCTTGCATCATGCCGCCCATGATGTTGCCCATCATACTCATGGCACCGATGCCCATGCCTACACCCATGCCTGCGGCTGCCATTCCGCCGCCACCAGGGTTTTCGGAGAGGTTGGTCATGATGTCCACCTGTTTCTGTGCCTGCCATGCGGAATTGACTTGTGCCCCTTGCATAAGATCCATGGCCATTCTTTGGCGTATGAGTTTCTCCATTTCCGGGTCGGCTGCCTCGACTTTGAGGTGCGCCACCGAGAAGTTTTCAAGTTTCAGCCCGTTCTGTGCCAATATCGGAGCCAGAACCGGCTCGATGGTCGATGCAATCTCTGCGCGGTGGCCGCTCACCACCTTGTATATAGGTTGGTTGAGCGATGCCTTGAGATTGTCGAGGCAATTGGTTATCGCGTCGGAGACATATTGGAAGAATTGGCTTCCAAAGAATTCGTTCAAGTCGTCGGCATCCTTGAACTGGATATTGCTGCCTATCATGCGTTCCAGAAACACCGTAGGGTCGTTCACTTTCACCTTGTAAGCTCCGTAGCCCTTGATTTGCATCTCCTGGTATGTGTCGTCGAAATACTGTATCGGACGCTGTGTGCCCCAGCTTATCTCCTTGCTGTAGGCTGTGCGGACGAAGAACACCACGCAGTTGAACACCGATACGCCACCGCTGAAATAATTCCTCAGGCGGCTGATAACGGGGTAGTTTTGGGTTGAGAGTTTATAGGTGCCGCTGGTGAACACCTGCTCTATGCGGCCTCCGTTCACAAACATGGCCTCCTCGCCGGGCATGACGATGAGGGTGGAGTTGGTGTTGAAGTCCTCCTCGGGTTGCCGCCATACGAGCATATCCTCGTCGCCGGAATTCTTGATTACGTCAACCCAGTGTTTTTTGCCGCCCACGTAGGCGTCTTCGTTTTGGTTGCGGTTGTTGAAAAGTCCCATATTGGTGATGTTTGATTGTATGAATGAATGTGTTGGACAGTGCTTTATGGCCAGTCTTCGCGGTAGTCGTCGCCGATGCATGTGTGCAGAAGGCGGTGTAGGGTTTTCTGGCAACCACGGATTGCACCATATTTCTTAACTGCGAGGATACAGTATTCAGAACAGGTGGGGGCGAGGATACAGTTCCGGCGAATGCTGTCGGGCGTATAGCGTTGGTAGACTTTTACGGCTGCTATGATTAAAGAGCGGGCGAAGGCAATGAACCCTAGCACTATTGCCGTCGGCCATTCCCAGCCGCCCATGCCGATGTGCTTGCCCACTATAATCAACGCAGCTACGCAAGCCGCAAATGCGGCGAGCCACAAAGCAAACTGTAGCAGAGCATATCGAGGCCGCGTTAGTTCACGCTGGAGTACATACCACCGCACATACTCTTCATCTGAAACAAACTCCTGCCTTGTGCGAAGACAGGAGTTTGTCTGATTGGATTTCTGTTTCAAAAGATTAGGAGTTCTTTTTTTCGCGCAGCTTTGACTTGATGCCCTGGATGGCGCGTTCCACTTCGTCGCTGGTGGTCATGGCGCAGTAGCGCTTATCGCCCATGGCACTGAGGCAGAATGTCGATGTCACGCGGTCGGCACGCACATGCTGACCTTTTAGGCAATTGCCTTTCCAATAATATCCTTCGGACGATTCGGACGACGAGTTGATATTGGTGATGTCTTTGTAGAAGTATTCCTCGGCAACCTCCTTCTTGGTGTCGGCGAACATCTTGAAACGGCATGACCAGAAATAGATTTGGTTGTCGCCGCAGAAAATCCAGGTCACTTCGTATTCAGAACTTCTCCATACAAGATCCTTGCCGCGGTTTTCGTCGATTCCGTCGCCGAAGCAGAAACCCTCGAGGTACAGAGGCTTAACCTCTTTCACCATAGACTCGTCGATGCCGAGTTTGTCGAGTGCATGTTGCATGCTGTTATATTTGTTCGCCTTTTCGCGGACGAGTGCATCATACTCCTCATCGGTCACCTTGTGTGCTGTGAATCTGCCGATGCAGCCGCCTACAGGTGCGAAATAGTGCCGTGCATTAATCTCCTCAGGTTTAGATACTTTTTTTGTGCTTGATGAGACGGGATCGTCATAGAAAGTTGAAATACAACCCATAATAAAAAGTTTAATAGTTATTCCGCCTCCTGTGGCCTCGGCGGTTTGCCTTTGATTGATTTTTGATTTGCAAAGGTATTCACTCTTTTTGGTTGTTATACTGTATGCCTGTAACAGAAATGGTGACAGTTTTGTCACTTTATTCTTGACTTTCCAAGATGGGTTCCGAGCCGTTGCGAAGGATAAGCGTAAACCGCTGTTCTGTTAGGGATTGGTCGTAGTAGCAGTTGAGAATAAAGTCGTAGTCGAGAACCTCGGAGATGCGGATAAGGTGATCGATGTCGATGGACTTGCGGCGAAAGATGTCATAGACGTTTTTGCGGTGGCAGCAAATCAGTCTGGCGAACTGCGTGACGCTCATTCCGCGTTCGCGCATAACGCGTTTTATCTCCTGGCCGATATGTACGTCTTTCTTTGCTGGCATGGCACAAATAAAAACCGCGAGCTTCGGATGTCAGTGCCCGTGGTTCTGCAATACCATACAACCAACACATAAGCTTGCGGCCAGCCGCAAGCATTCCGTCGAGTGTTGTTGGTTGTATGCTTAATGAAATTTGCAGATTCCGGGCACACCAATCACGGCGAAACGCTACGTCGTTTTGTCAATAAATATAATTTTCTTTTGTTGTTAGCTAAGGGTTTATAAATGAATATACAGTTACTATTGTCATATACTTCAATTCAGGCGTGCAGGTCTCCATACATCAACATGCGCAGTCTATTCTTTTTGTCCTCTTCTTAATCATCGCTCCTTTGTGGGAGGATTTCCATCTTGGTGTAAATCAATATTCGGCGAGTGCTACAGCCGATGTTGTCGGCTGCGGTATGGATTTGCAAAGTTAAAAAACATTATTGTTTTTGTCGAAAGAGGTGCAGTGGGATATACCTTTATGGGTCATCTTATCTCAAGCCTGCCGCTGGGCTTGATTGTCCAACTGGGCCAATGAGACGTTGACGGTCAGCTCTCGATATATTCGGAGTCGAACGTCTCACCATAATTCACGAAGACAAGCGGAATCCGCAAGTCTCCCCGTGGCGAGAAAATCCCGTCATTGCTGATGTGTCCATCAGCGCTTAGATTTGATTGCCACGAGACATTGTATGCAAGAAACACAAATGCGATATACGATATTGCCGATATACACGATATGGTGGTTGATTTGTGTTCTTTCATAGCTTTTGATTCCCTATAATTTAACAAACTTTCTTGTTATTGCTCGGTTTTTAAGTTCTATCCTGATAAAATAGACCCCCTCTGTAAATTTCTTGTGTCTATAATTTTATCGACAGTGTTTACCGTTATTACTTCACGTCCGCGGGAATCTATTATCGTAATCGGTTCTTTGCACTCAATAGACAAATATTCAGTGCATGGATTGGGGTGTAATTTTAATTCAATTCCTTGGTCTATATCTATGTCTATGGTACACATCAATTTCATTAGGTTGCATCCTTCGACGTAAAATCCGCGATTGGGGTTGTATAGGTACTCTTCATACCATGATTGTGAGGAGTATAAAGAATCATTATGCCACACACAGGTAATGTAAACATAAGGCGCGTATAGGGCAGGGGACGCATATAGTAAAAGAAAGGACCAACACCTTCCACAAGAATAGTTTTGCCTCCAAATTTTATTATCTTGTGTCCAGAGAAATCCACCGTTACTTCACTTATTCTGTATAGGTCAAAACGATCTCCGACAGAAAGAGACAGGTCCGCAATTATTTCCAGCCGTCCCACGGCTCATGCGACCAATAGTTATTGAATTTTATCCACAGTCGTCCTGTGTGTCTGTCCTCCCGAACGACACCATGCAGGCTTTCTTCGTCCCAGTTGCCTCAGGTACCGTCGTTTTGGTGGATATAAGAATCAAAGACTCGATATGATTTTTTGAAATTTAATGTATCATCCACAATGGTGTCTCCCGTAATAAATTGATAATAAACCCACATAGCATCATCAGTATCTGACTCGTAGCATTTCCAGACCGTGGTGTCTGTAACGAAATATGACCTGTATAGTCCCGTTTCAGGGTCTTGTGTCCGCAGGGTGTACATGTAAGCAAACAATGCTGTGATAAAGATAATTTTTTCATAAACTCAATTTTTATTTTGACAGCATCAGTTTCTTTGTGTCTATAATTTCGTCGTCGGTAATGAGTGTGTAGAGATACATGCCCAGTTCAAGCGAGCCGCCGGGCAACACAAACTTGCCCTCGCCGTGATCATACAGGTGGCAAGAGGCGAGGGTAGGCTTCTGTTGAGATAATGCTATGGAGGATGTGTCAGCCTCTGAAACGCACCATATCGATAAGGCGTACCCCGTCGAGCCATACGGCTATGCACCCCACCGAGCCGGATGCCTCGTCCCAGTTGTCGATTGGTTGCAGCGTCGTGTCGTCGACGATTTCGAAGTATTCGGGTTCAAAACGCAGACCCTCCGGCAGGCTGTTAACTTCATGGAAAGAGGCGAGGGTGTCGAGTACCCATAGCTTCAGGTCGTCGACATCCTCATATTGCGACATTTCGACGGCCTGCATAAGCGTGGCGTAAATAGCGGGGGCTATATTGCGAGCTTCGGGAGAGAGACGCATGTTGCGGCTGCTCAGTGCCAGGCCGTCGTTGGCACGCACGATGGGACACGGTACCATCTCGATATTAGAGTTCATTTGGCGAAGCAGTTCGCGGATGACGGCTATCTGCTGGAAGTCTTTTTCGCCAAAATAAGAGCGGTCAGGCTTTGTGAGTTCGAACAGCCGCCTTACCACCACCGCCACGCCCGAGAAATGTCCCGGACGCCGCGGACCCTCCATCACTTGCTCTATCGCCCCAAAATGGTAGACCGTGGTGACGGGTTCGGGATACATTTCTTCGACCGAGGGTGTAAAGGCTATGTCTGTCCCGGCAGCCTCGAGCATTGCCAAGTCTTTTTCTAATGTGCGGGGATATTTCTCAAGATCCTCCTTGTTGTTAAACTGTATGGGGTTCACAAAGACACTCACCACCACAACGTCGTTCTCTTTTCGTGCACGGTTGACGAGTGACAGGTGTCCCTCGTGCAGAGCACCCATCGTGGGCACGAGGCCGATGCTTTTGTTGTTCTTTTTGGTTTCGTTGATAGCGGAGTCGAGTTCCGCAATTGTAGTTATGGTAATCATTTGCTATAAGGTATTTTGATTGTCGGATTTGTCGGAGTAATTTGAATAATCAGAATAGTCGGAGTTGTCGGATTGAGTCTTGATGCGGTTTGGCAGATCGAGCAGAAAGTTGAGCAAGGTGAGAAGCAAACCGAACAAAAGAGCTGTCACAAAGCCATCGACGTAAAACCCGCTCACAATTGCGTCGGCCAGCAGAACTATGACAGCGTTGATGAATAGAAGGAAAAGGCCGAATGTCAGTGCTGTGAACGGCAGCGTCAGGAAAACAAGCACAGGCCGCACGAAACGGTTGAGCAATGCGATAACAATACCCGTAAGCAAAGCTGCCCACATATTGATGATTTCGACCCCGGGCATTATATACGTCGCAATCATCACAGCCAATGTTAGCACCACTGACTGTGCGGCAATTCCTCGCCACCCCCGGTGTTTGGTGTTTCCTATAAATATTTTCATGGGTTTATCGGTTGGCTAACTGCCGCCTATATTATAAGTTCAATTCACCCTTGCCTTGCCTGATTATTTCCATGTTGCCCCCTGAACAGTTGACGACTGTCGACGGGACGGTGTCGCCGAAGCCGCCGTCGACGACGATGTCGGCAAGGTCGGCAAACATTTCGTGTATAAGTTCGGGGTCGGTGAGGTATTCCTCGTCGTAGTCGGCATCGGCGATCCTTACGGAGGTGCCTATAAGTGGTTCGCCCATTTCTTCTATGATTGCGTGGCAAATTGCATTTGCGGGTACACGCATACCGATTGTCTTGTTGGCATTCTGGTAGTTGCGTCCTACGTTGTTGTTGGCGTCCAAAATAAAGGTAGAGGCACCCGGCAGGGAGCGCTTTAGGAGTGCGAACGTTTCCTTGTCGAGAGGCCTCACATACTCTGAAAGTTGCGATATGTCAGCACACAGCAGGGAAAATTTTGCCTGTTTCAGAGTGAATCCCTTGTGGCGAGCAAGTTTCTCGACGCTTTGCTTGTGTCGCATGCTGCACACAAATGCATAGAGCGAATCGGTTGGCAGAACGGCAATGCCGCCCTCGCGTAAGCAGTCGGCCACGCGCCTCACTTCGCGCACATTGGGGTTCTCTTCGTATATCTTTATAAGCATAACTGATGAACAGTTGAAAGATCGAAATCGAAAGCAAAAGTACTAAAAATAAAGCAAACGCAACATATTAACACTGCGCCGTTCAACTTATAACAGAGATATGGTTTTTGTCGAGAGAAAATAAATGTAATTTTGCAAACAGGTTTAACATTCAAAAAAGAGTGGTATGTTTACGTGCAAAAAAATCGTTGTAACACTTCTCGTGCTGTGTTTTGCGGGTGTTGCCTGCGCGCAGGAGTCGGATTTTTCGAAGTGGTTCAAAAACCGCACGCTTCGAGTCGACTATTATCGGGTGGGGAACGCTCAGATGCAGTCGGTTCGCCTCGCACGATATGTGGCAAAGACGGGGCTTTGGGCTGGTTCGCTCACTCAACTTATAGATCCGATAAACAACGGTGATTACCGTGTAGTTGTCAAAGACCGCGAGAGTGGTCGCATAATATATAGCCGTACCTACGGTAGTCTTTTCAGCGAGTACTGCGGCACCGACGATGGCAAAACCAAGATGGTTACCTACGAGGAGGTTGTACAGCTTCCGATGCCGAAAAAAGCGGTTGATATAATTATGGAAAACAGGGGTGACGACCAGGAGTTCCGCACCACCGGAGTCTTCCATTTCGACCCGACGCAGAACAAAATGCACAAGCTGAAAGCACACAAAGGCAGAAAACTGCACTATAGAGGAGCTTCGAACTGGAAGGTGGACATTGCTATAGTAGCCCAAGGGTATGACAATGAAGACCCTTCCAAGTTGAGGAAAGACTTCGAGCGTTTCAAGAAAATCATTCTCTCGGAGGAACCGTTTGCCAGCCGTGCCGACGACTTTAACATCTGGGGCATTGCCGGCGATGCGGGTGCACATTATGGCACTTTGGGTGCCGACCGCTACCTGATGACCGACAATCTCTTCAAACTTCACGACCTGCTCGATGGTGTTCCGTTCGACCATATACTTATCATCGTCAATAACGACAAATACGGTGGCGGCGGCATATACAATTTCTACGCCGTCAGTTCGACCAATAGGATGAGCGACATGGTTACCCCTCACGAGCTTGGTCACTCAATCGGCGGCCTGGCCGACGAGTATGTGGACGAGAATCTCAGTTACACGGAGATATACAAGGGCGAGTTCGAACCTGTTGAGCCCAATATCACATCGTTGAAAGACTTCGACAGCAAGTGGAAAGATATGTTGCCCGAGGGTACACCCGTCCCGACCGAGCCGGCGAAGGGTCTCGACAAACGAGATTGCGGACCACTTGGCGTATACGAGGGCGCCGGCTATCAGTCTAAAGGCCTATACCGCCCTGTAACCAACTGCATGATGAACTACTATGCCCACTTCTGCCCTGTCTGCCAACGTGCCCTCAACCGCATGTTTGATCTGTACACCAGATAAGCGGTCAGCGATATCAGCCAAAATCAAAACCTTGTATATAATAAGAGTGTGCCTTTGACGTTATTCTGTTGTATCTCTCTCTGTATGTGAGGATGATTGCAACCTGATGAAACGCCTTTTGTTTGCCATATTCTTTTTTTTCGCCGTTACCCTGATATTTATGGGCGGTATGTCGTGTGTGAGGGAAAACGAGCTGTTGGCCGACAGTGACATAAAACTGTCTTTTTCGACCGATACACTCGCATTCGACACCGTCTTCACCACTATGGGCTCGACGACGCGCCAGGTGAAGGTCTATAACTGTGGCAAATACGCCATACGCTTCTCTGCGGTCGGCATCCGAGGTGGCCAAACAAGCCGTTTCAGAGCCAACATCGACGGCGACACTTCGATGGTGGTGCGCGGACTTGAAATTGCGGCAGGCGACAGTTGCTTCATATTCGTGAGAGTCAATGTCAATCCCAATTCGGCAGTCGAACCTTTCCTTGTCGAAGATTTCATCGACCTGCAGTACGAACACACGGGCGGAGTTGCCCGTCGTTCAATAGTTCTTACGGCCTATGGCAGGAATGCCGTATACCATAACCCCAAGTCGGGGCAGAGCTATTCGGTTATCGACTGCGACAACTGGAACCACCAGCTCCCTCACGTCATAATAGGGCAGGCAGTGGTCGACTCGGCCACAATGCTTACCCTTCTGCCGGGCGACGAGCTCTATTTTGCTCCCGACGCGATGCTGTGGGTTTATAATTGCGGCACGCTGAAAGTTCTTGGTAGCGAAGAACAGCCAGTGCTCTTCACATCGATACGGCAGGACGAATGGTATCGTGGACTCCCAGGCCAGTGGAATGCCGTTTGGCTCAGTGCCGGAAGCAAAGACAACGTGATAGACCACGCAAAAATCGAAAACGGCACGATAGGTATAATTATCGACACCAACGTGAACGAAAACCCTACCTTGCGACTTTCGAACACTGTCATTATGCATCAGGCTACGGCTGGCATTGTGGCTCAGGGTGCCTGGCTGGAGGCCGACAACGTGTTGGTGGCCGACTGTGGTACAACCTCGGTAGCCTTGCAATACGGCGGCAGGGCTACGGTATCAAATTCCACCATAGTCGACTATTGGCGATACGCAGCCCGCAAAATGCCCGCGCTCGTCCTGAACAACTGGTATCAGAGTTCTGATGGCCAGTCTGTATTGCGCCAACTCGGTCCTGTGATGTTCGACAATTGCATAGTTTACGGAAACTATTCGGACAGTGAGGTGCTGGTCGACCGAAATCCGTCAACGGCATTCGATGTGTCGTTCTCGAATTGTGTGCTGAAGGGGCTGTCGCGCCTCAGCAATGTTGAGTTGTCTGACTGTATCGATGAAAATCCGTTGTTTGAGAACCCCGATGAACACGACTACCGCCTGAAAGCAGGCTCGCCCGCAGAGGGGAGGGGGTGGTCGCCTGCGGGCTCAGACTCTGACAAATGATAATGAATTTTGATATCATCAATCACACATCACTAATTACCAATCACACATCACCAATCACTATGTACGATTATATTTCGGGCAGAATTGCGACATCCACTGCCACACAGGTGGTCATAGACTGTGGAGGCATTGGTTACATGCTTGAAGTGACCCTTAACACTTACGCATCTGTGAAAGGGCTGGCTGAAGCAAAACTCTGGGTGCATGAAGTCATACGTGAGGATGCCCATCTGCTTTACGGATTTTTCACGGACGAAGAACGTGAGATGTTCCGTCTGTTGCTTTCGGTCAACGGTGTCGGAGCCGCCACCGCCCGCATAATGCTCTCGTCGCTTACCGTCTCAGAACTGGCCGCAGCCATTTCAACACAGAACACCAAGGTGGTGCAGGGTGTCAAAGGCATAGGGGCAAAGACTGCGCAGCGAATCATACTCGAACTGAAGGACAAAGTTGTCGGCAGCCAGCTGTCGGCGGTTGCCAATCAGCATTCAGCAGCCGGAGAACCACAGCCAACAGCCGCAGGCCAGCCGAACAAGACTGATGCCCAGGCCGCACTTGTAATGCTCGGTTTCCCAAAGCCGGCGGTCGAAAAGGTGCTGCGCGATATCGACAACTCGCTCTCGGTAGAGCAGATGATCAAGCTGGCTATGCAGCGGCTTTAGAAATCAATAGTGAGTGTTTGAAAGTCAGCAGAGACCGCCAACCATATAATTTACAAAGAGAAGCACTATCCGCAGAACCTTACATATCCGGCTTTTGTTGTTCGCTATGCTTGCGTCGATGTCAATGAGGCTATCGGCTCAAACCGACAGCGTTTCAGCGTCTTGGCGTCAGATGGGTGCCGAATACGTGCCACCTGCTATAACCACTACCGTAGAATACGACCCCGAGACAGGCGACTATGTTCAGGTCCGCAAAGTCGGCGATGTGGTGCTCGGTCGGAAGTATATGACTTTCGACGAATATCAGGACTGGCAGATGGATCAGCTGATGCGCAACTACTGGCACGATGCGAACAAGACGGTGGAAGCACCGGAGTCGTCGGGCGGTTTTTTGAGCAAGATACCGGGTTTCAAGGAAATCAGCCGAAAACTTGAAAGCCTTTTGGGAAAGCCCGAAATCAAGATAACACCAAGCGGAAGCGCCGAACTCACTTTCCAGGTAGTCAACAATTACCGCAAGGATCCGCAGCTCGACGCTAACAAACGCAGCGTCACCACTTTCGATTTCGACGAGAACATACAGATAAGCCTCAACGCAAAGATTGGCGACCTCATAAATTTCGACATTAACTGGAACACTCAGGCAACTTTCGACTTCGAAAACAAGATAAAACTGAAATACGAAGGCAAGGAGGATGATATCATACAGCTGTTCGAAGCCGCCGACATATCGTTTCCTCTCAACACAACCCTTATCAAAGGCAGCCAGCAGCTATTCGGATTCCATACCAAGCTCAAATTTGGAAAACTGACAATAGACGCTGTGGCAAGCGAAAAGGAAACCAGTACCGAGAACATGCAGGTGAAGGGTGGCGCCAGCAGCCGCGAGTTCGAAATACGTGCCGACGAATATGAGGAAAACCGTCACTATTTCCTTTCGCAATATTTTTACGAGCAGTACAACAAGTCGCTACAGACGCTGCCGGTTGTAAACTCGCCAGTGAAAATACTTCGTGTGGAGGTGTGGAGAACCAATATCGGTGCTGCGGTGACACAAAACCGCAACCTTTTGGCCATCACTGACTTGGGCGAGTCAAACCCCAATGCCCCTGGCGTGGTAGGTCGCGGACAGTGGAGCGACCCTAACCGTCCGCAGTCGCAGTTGCCACGAAACAGTGCCAACAACATGATGCAGCTTGTCAACCTTTCGGCCATAAGAAGTGTGAACAACGTGTCGAACTATATGCAGGGGTTAGGTTTTGCCGCCTCGTCCGACTATGAGAAAATCGAGAGCGCACGACTGCTTAACAGCAGCGAGTACACACTCAACGAGGATCTCGGTTTCATATCGCTCAGTCAGCCCCTCAGCAACGATCAGATTTTGGCAGTCGCTTTCCAGTATCAGGTTATCGGCGACACCACAGTCTATCAGGTTGGCGAAATGACCACCGATGGTGTGAACGACCCGAACACGCTCGTTGTGAAACTCCTTAAGGGAACAGCTATTGACACCAAGGATCCTAAGTGGCGGCTGATGATGAAAAACGTCTATTTCTTGAAAAGCACGCAGATAAGCCGTGATAACTTCCGCCTCAACGTTATCTATGAAGGAACCAACGGTGGTGTCGGCACGGGCTTCTTTGTCGATGGTCCGAAGGAGGGCGTGCCGCTCATTGAACTTCTCGGTCTCGACCGTATGGATGCGTCAAAACAATACTATTATGCCGACGGAGTGATGGACTGGTTTGACTCGGCTGCTTTCCGTGGCGGCATCATCCAATCAACCACTGGACGCATTTTCTTCCCGCTGGTAGAGCCTTTCGGCAAGGATATGCGTGAGTTGCTCGGCAACGGCGAGTATGCCGACCGATACTGCTACGACTCGCTCTACACCATGACACGCACCCTTGCGCAGCAGTATGCCGACAAAAACAAGTTCTATATTGAGGGCTATTTCACTTCGAAAGTCAGCGGCGAAATATCGTTGGGCTACAGTGTTGCGCCGGGAAGTGTGACCGTGACGGCCGGCGGAGTGCCGCTTATTGAGAATGTAGACTATACGGTCGACTACACCATGGGTACTGTCCGCATTGTGAACGAGAGTATCTTGAGCAGCGGCACGCCCATAAGTGTGTCGAGCGAGAACAACTCGTTCTCGATGATGACCAAGCGCATGTTGGGTCTCCACCTCAACTATGAGTTCCAGCCCGAGCTGAACCTCGGTGCCACCATTATGAACCTTTACGAGAAGCCGCTGACACAGAAGAACAACTTCGGCGAGGAACCCACGAGCAACACTATATGGGGTATAGATTTCAATTGGAAGACCGAGATGCCCTGGATTACAAAACTCGTTGACTTTTTGCCCGGCATCAGCACCAAGGCACCGTCGAACCTCACCCTTACAGCCGAGTTTGCCCATTTCATACCTGGTATGACCAATACTGGCAGTGAGGACGGCAAGGTGTCGTATGTCGACGACTTCGAGGGTGCCGAAAGCTCTATCGACCTCAAAGGCATAAACTACTGGCATCTGGCCAGCACGCCGCAGGACGCAGGCTCGGAGAACCCTCTGTTTCGCGAAACCGAACTCGGCAGCGGCCTTGCCTACGGCTTCAACCGCGCCCGTCTGGCGTGGTACCGAATCGACAACATCTTTTACAGCAGCAACTCGCCCCGCAATATCGATCCCGACGACCGGTCGCGGCCCTACGCCCGTCGCATTGCGGAGCAGGAGGTGTTTCCCAACAAGGAGCTCGCCGCCGGAGAGGTGACAACGGTATATGAACTCAATATGGCCTACTATCCCGAGGAAAAGGGCCCCTACAACTACGAGACCGATGCCACTCAATACAGTGCAGGTATGAACTCAGAGGGCAAACTCTTGGATCCGAAATCGCGTTGGGGTGGTATTATGCGTGAACTCGACTATACCGATTTCGAAACACAAAACATCCAGACTATCGAATTTTGGCTGATGGATCCCTTTATCGAGAAACCCGACCATACGGGCGGAAAACTGTATATCAACCTCGGCGACATAAGTGAGGACATTCTGCGCGACGGTCGTAAGTCTTTTGAGAACGGTTTGCCCACCAGCGACCAGGTGGTCGGGGTCGATACCACTATCTGGGGTCGAGTGCCAAATGCTCAACCTGTAGTCAACGCCTTCGACAACGAAAGTTCCTCGCGCAAGTATCAGGATATTGGATATGACGGTCTCTCAAGCACTCACGGCATCAATGACGAGCAGTCGTTCTTTGCCGACTATGTGAGTAGGGTGGGAGAGCTGTTTGGCACTTCGTCGCAGGCTTACGCAAATGCCTCAAGCGACCCTTCGGGCGACGATTTCCGCTACTATCGTTCCTCTGAATACGATGACAACGATGTGAAAATCAACGACCGATATAAGTTCTACAATAATCCCGAGGGCAACTCATCGGTCGATCAGGACAGCCCCGAAAGCTATTCAACAGCAGCCACAAGTCTTCCTAACGTCGAGGATATAAACCGCGACAACACCTTGAGCGATGCCGAAAACTACTATGAGTATGTGGTCGAAATCGATCCCGCCCACATGAACATTGGCGAAAACTATATTGTCGACATTCAGGAAGCGCGCGACATAGAACTCCCCAATGGCACCACCACAAGCTGCAAATGGTACCAGTTTCGTATTCCAATCCGCGAGCCGCAACGCAAGGTGGGCAAGATTAACGGCTATCAGTCAATCCGTTTTATGCGTATGTTTATGAAGGACTTCGAGGAGCCTGTAATACTCAGGTTCGCCACTCTCGAACTGGTCTACGGCACCTGGCGCAAGTATACCGAAGATCTGCTCCAGCCAGGCGATTACCCCACTGGCTACGGCGAGACTACAAGCCTCAACCTCGGCACGGTAAACATAGAGGAAAACGGAAGCCGCGAGCCAGTACCCTATGTGCTGCCCCCTGGAATTGAACGCGAGGAATGGTACAGTACCAGCTCTTCATACACGCAACTCAACGAACAGGCCGTGAGTCTTGACATCACCGACCTCGCCTCGGGCGACGCGCGCGCCATCTACCGCAACACCTCCTACGATCTGCGCTACTACGGCAAGCTGAAGATGTATGCCCATGCCGAAAAAAAGTTTGCGGCCGATGTGATGAACGACGGCGACCTTGTACTCTTTGTAAGACTCGGGAGCGACTATACCAAGAACTACTACGAATACGAGATGCCCCTCAAGTTCACCGATTGGGGCACCTCTGCCGACGACCCTTACGCGATATGGCCCACCGAGAACAACATCGAGATTGACCTGCAGGCTCTCACCGACATTAAGACCAACCGTAACCGCAGCATTCGCAGTGGCGAGGATCTCTACAGTTCGACTATGCTCTACAGCGAATATATCGATGGAAAGAAATATTCGGTTTTGGGGCGTCCAAATCTTGGCAAAGTGAGGGTTATTATGATTGGTGTTCGCAATCCCAAGGGGGGCACCGAGGCCGAGATGGTGTCGCGTAGTGCTATAGTCTGGATTAACGAGTTGAGACTTAGCGACTACAACAACAAGGGAGGCTGGTCGGCCATGGCACTGGCTCGCACAAATCTGGCCGACGTTGGCAACCTTTCGCTTTATGGCGCCTACACCTCGTCGGGCTTCGGCAATCTGGAGGACAAACTAACCGACCCCGAACTCGTCAACCGGCTAAATTTTCAGGCTACCTTCGATTTCGAGATCGGACGCATGCTGCCCGAAAAATGGGGTATGCACATACCGCTTTACGTTGACTGGGCCAAGGAAATAGGAAGCCCTGAATACAATCCGCTCGACGAGGATGTGCTCCTCAAAAAAGACATAAAAACCTACCAGTCTCAAGCCGAACGCGACTCTATAAGGCGGATTACGCAGCAGCGCAAGCAGACCACTAATCTGACACTTACCAACATCCGCAAGGAGCGTGTGGGCAAAGCTGCACTGAAACCCCATTTCTATGATTTCGAGAACTTCAGTTTCAGCTATGCCTACAGCGGAGAACGCAGCTCGGACGACGACATCGAACACTACAAGAAAAACCAGCATCGCGGCGGCTTCAGCTACAACTATTCCATCCAGCAGCCGAAGCAGTTCCGTCCCTTTGCCAAGGTAAAGGCGTTCAACAACAAGAACTTCAAGATATTCAAGGAATTCAACCTTATCTACCAGCCCAAGAACCTTTCCTTCTCGACCGAAATCTACCGCGACTTCGAGGAAACCGTGCTGCGTAACAAGAGCGAGGCTCTGATTATCATGAAACCCACCTATTTCAAGCAGTTCACATGGCGGCGCGACTATGGATTCCAGTACGATATATCCACCAACCTCAAACTGCAGTATGACGCCAATGCCAACGCCCGTATCGACGAGCCGATTGGCCGTATCGAGACTCGGTCGGCATCCGACTCAATATGGCGTTCCATGCTGCATGGCGGAACGATGCAGAACTACCAGCACACACTTCAGGTGAGCTATGATATCCCTATCGGCAAACTGCCCTATCTCGACTTTCTGCGCCTGCCGTTGACCTATCGGACCAACTACAGCTACCAGGGCACCACCGAGGCTCTCAAGTCGATGGGCAGCGTGATCGAAAACGCTTCCACTTTTACCGCCACCGCCTCGGCCAATATGCAGACTCTCTACAACAAGTTCAAGTTGATCAAGAAGGCTCAGGCTCCCCCCCAACCAAAGAAAAACGGCAACAAGAAGGGCAAAGACAAAGATGCTGAAAAAAACAAGCTCGACAAGAAGCGCGGAATGGATCAAAACGACTCTGTGTCGAAAGCGTTGGCCGACTCTCTCCACAAGGCCGAAGTGGCCGAGCGGTGGAGGCAGGTGGGCTATTTCGGGCTTCGTTTCGTAACCGGTTTGCGTTCGCTCAATGTGCAGTACAGCCAATCGGGAGGTGGACATATCCCAGGCTTTATGGGCACGGCCACCATTGTGGGTGTTGACCCGCGCAATTTTGGCGCTCCGGGTCTGTTCGTTTTGGGAAAGACCGAGAATGTGGCCGAGGAACTGCTGAAAAACGACCTCCTCAGTTCCGACAGTCTTCTCAACCAGCCGCATTGGATAACGGGCAATCGCATATTCTCTCTTCAGGCGTCGCTCGAACCCATTCGACACATGAAAATCGACATCACCGCCACCGAGAACTATTCGCGCCGCGAGGAATACTACTACAAATACAATACAGTCGAGGATGTTGTCAAAGGCCCGCTTTCTCCCATGTTCAGCGGCAGCTACACCACCACCGCATGGGCCATTGCCACAGCATTTCGCAAGCCCGACCAGCTGTATAACGAGTTCCTTCAGAACCGGCGTATTGTTGCCGAAAGGCTTGCTGCCGCCAACCCTGATCCGTATGCCTCGGGCTACGTCCTTGATTCAGTTACCGGTGAGAGGTTCCCAGCGGGCTACAGTCCGAACCAGCAGACCGTGCTGCTCACAAGTTTCCTTGCCACATATATGGGCAAAGACGTTTCGAAACACGGGTTTTCACCCTTCCTCAAAATGCCGCTCCCAAACTGGAGCATCACCTATTCTGGTCTCGGAAAAATTGAGTTCCTCAAGAAGTGGTTTTCGAATATCACCATCTCCCACAAGTACATGTCCACCTACACCGTTGGCAATTTCTATACCGATGCTGCCATTTCAGGGCTTGCGGGCTACGACTATGGCTCCGAGACGGTGCTTAACCCCACCGGCGACTACGTTTCACCACTAAGCATGGAAGGCATACAGATTACCGAGCAGTTCAACCCCCTCATCAAAGTGGCCTTGAATATGGTCAACAGTTTTCAGGTTAATTTCTCAATGCAGCGCAACCGCACACTCGCCCTCAGCTTTGCCAACAACCAGCTGACCGAGACCTCGCGCAACGGTATCACCCTCGGAGCCGGCTACCGTATTAAGGATGTTGAGCTTCACATTAAGATGGGGCGTCTGCGCAAGGACATCAAGAGCGACATAGTTCTTCAGTTTAACCTCACATACAATAGCAACAAAACCGAAATACGAAAAATTAACCAGAACGTAAGCCAGATTTCGTCGGGCAGTAAAGTCTGGATGGCCGAGCTTTCGGCCGAGTATGCCCTCTCTACTACCTTGACCCTCCGCCTCTTCTTCCAGACCAACATCAACACCCCCTTTATCTCAAACGCTTACCCCAACTCAACCACCAAGGGTGGCTTAACCATAAGGTTCTCATTCTGACCTTCAATTAAAAACTAAATCTTGATGGAACTCGACAGATTCAAGAATTTCGACAGCGAAACCCGCAAAGCCGTCCTCAACTACGAGCAGCTCAGCAAGGACGGAACCCTGAAATATATCGACATGGACATCCTCGAAACGGTGATAGATTTCTATCTTGAAACCAACGATATCGATTCGGTGCAGGATGCGCTGCGATATGCAGACAGGCTATATCCCAAGTCGAATGAATTCAAGTTGCGCCGTGCGCACATGTATACCAACCAGGGGAAACCCAACAGTGCTCTGACGCTGTTGAAAGAAATCCTGCGCACCGAACCTGGCAACACCGATGCGCAATATGCGTTGGGAATTGTCTATGGCCTGCTCGACCAGCCTCAAAAAGCAATACAATACTATCAGCTCGCCTCTGCCGACGGGGTGGAACTCGGCACCATCTATGGCAATATCGCCGACGAGTACTACAAGATGGACCACATCGACAAAGCTATGCTCTACTACAAGAAGGCCATCGAACAAAATCCCGACGAGGAACGCTCTATGTTCAACCTGCAATGCATATTCGAGGACCAGGGGCGCAACCAGGAGGCTGAGTCTTTCTTCCGCATCCAGACCCAGCGTCACCCATACTCCTTTCCCGCTTGGATCGCCTACGGACGCGCCAACATGGGACTCGAAAATTGGCAGCAGGCTATTGATGCCTACGAATATTCGGTGGTCATCGACAAAACCAATGTGCAGGCCTACTTCTGTCTCGCCGATGCCTACCGTCGGGCCGGCAATCCGGGCAAGGCCGTCTCCGCTTTGCACGAGGCTCTCGAATATGTCGACGACAAATCGTGGGTATACTATTCCATGGGAATGATATACATGGAGAGTGGCAACAGCTCTGCCGCCATCGTCTATTTCCGCAAAACCGTTCACGAAGACCCCTACTTTGGTGATGCCTGGCAGATATTGGGGCAGTGCTACGCCGATGCAGGCGACATATTCACCGCCATAGAAATGTCCGAGCGCGCCCTCTCCGTCAATCCGCGTTCCTCCTCATACATGCTTCAGCTCGCCTCCATGCACGAGACAGCTGGCAATATCGACAAGGCCGACAGTCTTTACCAGTGCGCCCTGCATCTCGACGAGGTCAACGACGGATGCTTCCTGTCATATGCCGATTTCCTTATGCGATGCTCGCGCTATGCCGATGCGATAATCGTACTCGACAAAGGCTCTATCGACTCGTCCGCTTTGACAGCTTTCAACCTCCGCCTTGCCGTCTGCTATTTCAAAACCGGAAACCGCAATTTTCTGTTCAACGCCATTCGAGCCTGCACCTCCGACCCCCAATTCCACCCATACGACCTGCTTATGCTTTGTCCCGAAATTGCCGACGACCACGAAATAGTTTCCATGCTCGACAGTCACTAATCACTAATAACCAATCACTAATAACCAATGAAGTCGTTTGCCATATTGCTCGTCAGTATAACAGTAATCGCAAATGTAACTGTGTGCCAGTCTGATTATGTCGACACATCCTCCTGGACAGTTGAACATGGCATTGCCGAGAGCGTCCACTCTGTCGACAGTTCCTCGCGGGGGTTTGTGGCCGATGCTTTGCGCTGGTACGACACTAATATGAACTATGTCGCGGTCGCCACGCTTATGACAGTCGAAAGCTCTTTCATCCCCTTTCCGTCAGAAGTGGTCATACCGCCCGCCGTATATGTGGCCTGCAACCCCCAAAGCCGCAGTGGTATGAAGGTTTGGCTTATTGTTCTCATAGGCACATTGGGCGCACTTTTTGGTGCCTATATCAACTATTTTCTGTCGCGATGGCTCGGACGCCCCATTGTCTACAAGATAGTCGACAGCCGTTTCGGACACCTCTTGCTCCTCAACCGCGAAAAACTCGACCGTGCCGAGCAATATTTTAATCGACACGGCAGTCTCTCCACCCTTATAGGCAGGCTTATACCAGTTGTGCGGCAGCTTATATCCATCCCTGCCGGACTGGCCAAGATGAACTTGTTCTATTTCTCGCTTTTCACCTTTATTGGCGCTGGACTTTGGAACAGCGTTCTTGCGCTCATCGGTTATCTTGCTTTCAAGGCTGCCGACCCGTCGGTTATCGAACGCTACAGCCACCAGCTCTCTATCGTCATATTGTTGCTCCTTGCCGTCGCCCTAATTTGGTTTGTTGCAAGAATCTTAATTCAGAAAAACAAACACCATGAGTGACCACGACCAACAACCCACCCCTATCGACTGGGGACATCTTTTCCGTCGCAAAGACCGCCCCCTGCCCCCAAAGGGCTGCAGCATCGCGTTTTACATCTTTCTTGCCTTGCTCTTCGTGCTTTTGGCAGTGTTGTACGCCAACCATTCGTAGTCCTCTCTTTTCCGGTCTGTCTACGCCTTCGGCTATTTCATACCGTTCAAACCACTGCAAAAAAAAACGATTGTCTTTCAGCCGTTTGTTGGCCGTTATGCATATCTGCTGCCTGTATTCGTAGTATGTGGCAGCGCGCACCGCTGCACCCTTGCTGCATTATGCACCCCCATAGCTGCATCAAACTCGCGGCAACGAAGATTTTTTGCTCTGCCATACAATCCAAAGTTGGGCATAAAAGACACAAAAAGCTGCAATAACCGTATGAGTTGACAGTCAGGTTGAATACAATACTATTCTTATTAACCTGATAATCAAATGAATATAGACGCAAAAAAAAGAACACAATAAATGTAGACAGAAACAAATAAATTTTTTCTATCTTTGCAAACCGTTGTTTGGCAATATATTAAGAAAAAATGATGAGAGTTGTCCTATGATGATGCATGTCAAATCGGTCAAGTTGTCATTTTCTTGTAAACAGACGTAGAGTAAAAAACATAAAAATATGAGTAAAAAAAATCTAATTCTGTCATTGGCCGCCCTTGCCATCTTACTGCTCCAGTCATGCGGAAATATGGGAGGTGGCGATGAAATGCCGCAAACCAAATTTGAAACAAAAATGCTGCAACACGAGTCCCGTGTCTATAATATGACGTTCCCTGCGACACTCGAGGGCACCTCCGAAGTGAAAATTTATCCACAAGTGCAAGGCATCGTCAGAGCCAAGAATTACACCAATGGCGTGCGCGTGCGCAAGGGGCAGACCCTTTTTGTCATCGACCCTACCGAATACCGCCTCGGCGTACAGTCGGCTGAGGCCAACCTCAGTGCCGCTAAAGCGCATATGGAGACCACAAAACTGCAGTACGAGTCAAACCAGGGGCTACACTCCAAGAAGGTAATCAGCGATTATGTGCTCAAGACCAGCCTCAACGCCTACAATGCAGCCAAAGCCGCCGTCTTGCAGGCCGAAGCGCAGCTTAACATAGCCAGAACCAACCTCGCCTATTGCACGGTCACATCGCCCATTGACGGATATATTGCCGACAATGGTTTCGACGTGGGCGACCTCGCCACCCCGGGCAACTGGCTCTGCCAAGTGAGCGACAACGACGTGGTTGACGCAAGGTTTTCCATCTCCGAGAGCCAGCTTTTGGAAATCACCAAAGAGTACAGTCTCAAGGTTACGGACAAGGGAATGCAGGGCAGTGACGGAAAACTGGTCGGCGATGCCTTACCCACATTGAAACTTCAACTCAAGGACGGATCTGTATTTGAGCACGAAGGCAAGGTCTCAAAGATGGACGCTATCGTGCAGCAAAGCACCGGTACCGTTACCTGCACCGGCTCGTTCCCCAATCCTGACGGTATTCTGCGTTCGGGATTGACTGCCAGTGTGGTTATTCCGCTCTCGTCCGACAGTGTGCTTTGCGTGCCGCAGACTGCCGCCGTCCGTCTTCAGGACCAAATGATGTTCTATCGTGTCAAATCCGACGGCACCGTCGAGGGTGTTCTCTGTAATGTATTCCCATCCAATGACGGCAGGGAATACTATATCATAGATGGTCTTCAACCTGGCGACGAAATAGTGACTAACGGAGTGCGAAAACTTTCTAACGGCATGAAAATAAGGTAATGATGGAAGAGAAAGTGAAGAAAACCAAGTTTTTCGTGAAACACTGGGTGGCGGCATTCGCTCTCGGTGTGATTCTTCTTGTGGTAGGACTGCTGAGCATTTTCACCCTTCCAATAGAACAGTATCCCAACATAGCTCCACCCATGGTCACCATCTCGGCATACTACGGCGGAGCCGATGCCAACGCGGTGATGAAGTCGGTCATCATGCCCATCGAAGAACAGGTAAACGGTGTTGAAGACATGCTCTACATGAGTTCCACCGCCAATGCGAACGGCAGTGCCGAGATCTCTGTCTATTTCAAACAAGGTACTGATGCCGACCAGGCAACCACCAATGTGCAGAACCGCGTGAACAGTGCTTTGGGCCTTCTGCCCGCCGAGGTGACCACCCAAGGTGTCACTGTGGCAAAGAGCGTGAACTCCATTTTGCAGATTCTGAGCCTGGAAAGCACTGACGACAGATTTGACCAAAAATTTATTTCAAACTATCTTGACATCAATGTACTGCCTGCCATCAGCCGTGTAACTGGCGTAGGCCGAACCACTCTGTTGGGCGACAAATACGGTGTGCGAATATGGCTAAAGCCCGATGTAATGGGCATGTACGGTGTCACACCCGAAGAGATTGCAGCCTCTTTGAGCGAACAGAACCTTGTTTCGCCAGTGGGCAGTTTTGAAAGCAGCATCAACAAGATTGATATCGAGTACAACGGGCTGCTCGACGATATGAACGAGTTCGAGAACATCGTTGTGCGTGCCACACCCGACGGGAATGTGCTGCGGTTGTGCGATGTGGCAAAAGTGGAGCTGGGTACCAAGTCATACGATTTTCGCACGGATGTGGATGGGCATCCGGGTGTGTTGTTCATAATCAACCAAGCACCCGGAGCCAACGCCACCAAGGTGAACGCCGAAATAAACAAAACAATCGAAAATCTCTCGAAAAGTCTGCCAGCGGGTTTGGAGTTCAAGCAATTGGAGACCTCCGACGACTTTCTGAACGCCTCGATGCACAATGTGGTTGAGACACTTATAATCGCCATCATACTGGTGATTCTGATTGTTTATCTTTTCCTTCAGGACTTCAAGGCCACCATAGTGCCGTCGGTTTCTATCATCGTTTCGCTTGTGGGTACGTTTGCCATTGCCAAAGCGGTGGGTTTTTCGCTCAACCTGCTGACGCTTTTTGCTTTGGTATTGGCTATCGGAACGGTGGTGGACGACGCTATAGTGGTAGTCGAAGCCGTTATGGCTAAACTGGAGGCGGGGTACAAAAACACGAAGAGAGCTGTGAACGATGCTTTGGGCGAGGTCACAGCCGCCTGTATATCAACTGCTTTGGTTTTTATGGCGGTGTTTATTCCTGTGACATTCATGTCGGGCACGTCGGGCACTTTCTTCAAGCAGTTCGGTGTCATTATGGCTGCTTCGGTTGCACTGTCGGCAATATGCGCACTGACTATCTGTCCCGCTCTGTGTGCCCTGCTCTTCAAACCGAAAAAAGATGGCGAAGCGGAAAGGAAAAGTTTGAGCCACTATGTTCGGCTGGGATACAACGCGGCATATAGCGCCGTGGAAAAAAAATATATGGGCGACGTAACCAAGTTCATGAAGAAACCAGCTTTCGCATGGATACTGTTGGTCATTTTCACTGGAGGTATGGCATGGTTGATGACGAGTGCGCAGAAAGACCTTGTGCCGCAGGAGGACCAAGGCTTCCTTATCGTTGATGTGACAATGGCGTCCGGCACATATCTCAACGAGACGGAGGCAGCAGTCAAGAAACTGGAGGATTATGTGCGCACTATCGACGAAGCCGAATTAGTGGGTGGCATCACTGGCTACTCGATGATGAACGGCGGTGCCGGCACGAACTACGGCACCTTGATGGTTCGGTTGAATAACTGGAAAGAACGCTCGTTCTACAGCATAGCCGGACTTCAGGGAGATATATACATGTGGGCAATGCAGAATATGCCCGAGGCGAGTGTCACTCCTTTCC
Organism: uncultured Bacteroidales bacterium; assembly: GCA_905235855.1. GTDB lineage: Bacteria > Bacteroidota > Bacteroidia > Bacteroidales > P3 > Colimorpha. Next base: position 78,341 of record CAJONE010000004.1, on the reverse strand, counting down.
AGATGCCCCAGATACCCGGTTATGGCACAGGGTCGATGATGGAGTTGAATCTGCAGGACCGTTCCGGTACGGGTGACCATCAAATTTTCGTGGACATGTGTACCGAGTTTACTGACAAAATGCAGGCCCGCCCCGAAATTGCGGCTGCCGTCCCTTCCTATTCTCAGGATTACCCCAAGTTCCGTCTCGAAATCGATGCGGCCGCATGCAAGCGTAAGGGAGTTTCTCCAAAGGCGGTTCTCGCCACCATCGGCACCAATATCGCAGGCAGCTATATTGGCAACTACATTCAATATGGCAAGGTGTATCAAGTGCTCATGCAGGCCGATAAGGAATACCGTATGGACGAAAGTGCGCTCAATCAGATTTTTGTCCCCACTGCAGGTGGAATGGCACCGGTCTCGGAGTTTGTTTCGTTGAAAGAGGGGCTGGGGTCGTCGCAGGAACGCCGGTTCAACCTTTTCCCCTGCTACAACATGGTTCTTATGCCCGCTCCTGGCTACACGTCGGCTCACGTTCGTACTGTTGTAGACGAGGTGATGGGCGAGGTTTTCCCGTCCGACTACGGCTACGAGTACGGTGGTATGGCTCGTGAGGAGGCCGCCAGCGCGGGTTCGAACGAAACTATACTAATCTATGGTATCGCCATTCTGATTATCTACCTCATTCTCGCCTGTCTCTACAACTCGCTTTTCATCCCGTTTGCGGTTCTTTTCTCTATCCCGTTCGGACTGTTTGGGGCCTATCTGACTATCCGTCCGCTACAAACGCTGATGGGTGTCGGAGCCAATATATACGTGCAGACAGGTGTTATTATGCTGATGGGTCTGGTGGCCAAAACAGCAATCCTCATCACCGAGTTTGCTATCCAGAAACGTAAAGAGGGCATGCCTATTTTCGATGCTGCCGTCGGAGCATGCAAGGATCGCTTGCGTCCTATCTTGATGACAGTCGCCACTATGGTAATCGGAATGATACCGCTGATTGTCGCCGGCGGCGCTGGTGCGGTTGGCAACAAGTCGCTGGCTTTGACGGTTGTGGGCGGCATGATCGTCGGCATCATAGCCATTCTTTTTGTTACGCCGGCTTTCTACATATTCTTCCAGAAGCTGCATGAAAAGCTGACCCCCGGTGAAGTCGGTGAAGAATAGGAGGATGTGAATTAGATGTCTGAAAGTAGGAAATCATTGCAAAATTCGACACATTAAACAAGGAATCATGAAAATCAGATATACATATACGGTGACTTTGGCGTTCTTACTGATGTTTTCCAGTTGCAACATCTATCGTAAGTATTCGTCCGACGACACTGTCAGAGCTGATGTGATGGGCGATGTGGGGAACACGCAGGATACTGTTTCGATGGGGGCGGTGAATTGGCGCACACTTTTCCCCGACCCACTGCTGCAGCGACTGGTGGAGACGGCTGTGGCCAACAACACCGATATGCGTGTGGCCAAGCTAACTGTCGAGCAGGCGCAAAACAGCGTTAAAGCCGCCAAATTGGGCTATGCACCTACATTTTATTTTACGCCGCAGGCCTCTTATACATACAAAGGTACTGGTACTTTTGCCGCACAGATACCTGTCACCGCCAGTTGGCAGTTAGGAATTTTCGGACAGACCACCGCTCAAATCAGGAAAGCAAAATCGCAGGTTGCCTATGCACAAGACTACAAGCAGGCTGTGCAGGTAAGCCTTTCGGCGACTGTGGCTGGCCTCTATTACACTTTGGTGATGTTGGACCGACAGTTGGAGGTGGCCGAGCAGACAGAAAGGCTGTGGGAAGAGTCGCTCGAATTGACTCGCGCACTGTATGAAGCAGGCATTGTTCAGAGTCCGGCTGTCTACCAGATGGAGGCCTCACTGTCGCAGGTGAAGTCTGATATCCTCGATTTGCGCAACAGCATACTCACCGAGGAGGCTATTCTCTGTAACTTGATTGCCGAGCCGCCGCACCATGTAGAGCGTGCACCTTTCGGTACGTTCCAAATGCCGGAAGAATTCCGTTTGGGCTTGCCTGTGAGTCTACTCGACGCACGTCCCGATGTGCGAATGGCCGAACGGAATATGGAAATTGCGTATTATGGTGTTCAGCAGGCCCGTCAGGCTTTTTACCCAACGCTGACCATCGATGGGCTTTTCGGCGTGGCCGCCAGTCCGATTGATTTGATTGGGCAGGCTGTGGCCTCGCTCGTGCAGCCTCTTTTCGCAGGCGGAAGGTTGAGAGAGCAACTGAAAAATGCAAAAGCCGACCAAGAGAAGGCGCGACTGGAATTTGAGCAGACCCTTTTGGACGCAGGCTCTGAAGTGTATAGGTATCTCCATGAGTGTCAAACCGCCATGAAGAAGGCCGAATTTATCGATAGCCGTGTCAATTCGCTTCAGAATGCCTACGATGCCACGTCGGAACTTATGATGAACGGCACAAACACGTATCTGGAGGTTCTAACTGCACAGGAGTCCTTACTTTCGGCACAACTCGGACAGGTTGAAAACCGATATGAGGCCATTCAGGCTCTCATAAACCTCTACACTGCATTGGGTGGGTTTGGTTTTTGAATTTTTGTGTCACCATTTTTTATATGCAACAATAGAGATAGAAGTTGAGGAAAAGAGGCACGGACATCGGTCAGCAGTCGCCGGCCACTATCCACCAGTCGAAAAGCAGAAAGAGCTTACTTTGGAAGGTGCCATGCATTGTTCTTGGTGCTATTATGGGGTTGATTCTGTTGTTAGCGGTTGTCGTGACGGTTATATTGGTGACACCTAAAGCCCGCATGGCTGTATTGCGAAAATGCGTGACCGAAATCAATAAGCGAACCGACATGGATGTGGATCTTGGCAAACTCTATCTTTCCCCGTTCCACCAGTCGCCGTGGCTTCTCTATCACGCATACAAGGGCGAGGCTGACCTGCCGCTGCATATTGAAATCGACAGCCTCTTTATCGGGCATCGCGGCCGTGACACGCTTGTTTACGTTCGGTCGCTGCGTTTGCGGGGCAATGTTGCGAAACCGGCAAACGGTATCCCCGCCGCCGACTTTTTAGCGCGTACCATCATAGTCGACGAGTTGATGTTAGCGCAAACCACCGTCCACACCGACCGTCTGATAGAGTCTGTAGGAATTGATGCTGTTTTGCGGTGTATGGTTGTGACGAGTCCCGGGCTCAACATCGCACAAGGTTCCTTTCCGTTGCACGGTTTGAAATTGTCGGATGCGTATGTGGGTATCGGCCTGCGCGACACGCCTCCCGACTCGACAGACACCACCTCATCTTTGATGGCCTTCGATGTGCCGGATGCCGAATTGCGCAATGTGCGTTTCGTACTCAATCCGCTGGGATTAGACGTGCATGTCGGCGGTTTGAATACGAATGTGCTTGCTGATGTGGGAGGCAACCGCTACGACGCACGTGGTCTGAATGCCAGTGATTTATCGCTCACACTCGAAACGCTTCATCTTTCGTTCGACACAATCTGCGGCAGTGCATTGGTGGACCTGAATACCAATCTGATTAGTTCAAACGGACTGCACGCCCGTTCAGATTCAATAGGGGCAAGGGTCGACCTGTCGTCTGTAATGCTCAACCTGGAAACGATGCGTGTGGATGTGGTAGCTCACGCCGATTTTCGCGGCAGTTTGGCTTTCCTGAAAGGATTCTATGACATCGACGACGAAATTTATGATGTGATGCTTGACATTGAGCAGGTTGATGCTCGACCATTTATTGGCGACAACGCCAATGCCGAACTGGTTGGTGTTATCCATGCACAAGGCCAGGGGTTGAATCCAGCTTCGAACACCATGAAATGCAATATTGCAATGCATCTTGCTGGTGCGGTCTATAACCAGTTTAATTTATCTGGAATGACACTCGAGGCAAAGTTTGCAAACAGGATCGTCTCGGGAAACATGAACGTGCCGGTCGCAGTAATGGCGGGTGGCGAACCTTATGTCCGTGCAGAGACAAGCCATCAGTTTCGCGTTTCGGAATTTTTGACACCTAAACGAATGTGTGTGGACTACCACACGCAGATGACCAATGTGTTTGCTCATGTGGAAGGGCAGGATTACAATATAGACCGTTTGGATATTGACATTGCCACCGACACTGCCACTACGCTGCAATTGGCCACAAAAGGGCTTGATGCTTTAGTGCAAGCCCCGATGCATCTGCTTCGGTTGATTGATGCATCTCAGCCGCTTATGAAGCTTGTTGCGGATACTGTGTTTGTCGGCTCTATAACCACACTGAAGGATCTTACGATGCTTGACACGCTCCGTCGGGCCATCCCTGGTATGCAGGCGGCAATACGGCTGACACGTGGAAGCCCACTTCAGGCTGTTGTTGAACAGAATGGCTTGGATCTGAATGAGATGGCACTGTCGTTAAAATCCGATTCCATTCAATCCGACATGGTTTTGGATATATCAACTCCGCACATCGGCCATTCTGACGACAGCGCTGGGTTACGCCTGCCGCCGGCTACGGCATCGCTGAGGCTTTCTATGTCAGAGGGCAGAACAACCGCTTCACTCTCGGCGGCTACCACTGTCGACGATGGTGTGATGAGTGTGAGGGGAATCCGCACTGATGCGACACTGAAACTCGATTTGGCAAGGGTTGGACGTAAGGTGAACGGGTCAGGATACCTTACTTTGGACAGTCTCATATACGGCCAAACCCGAATCGGAAACCGTAGGGCAGACTTCTTTATTTCGCCGTCGGATATGTACGAGAACGCTCTTCGGGCTGACGTTCGGTCAGACGATATCCCCGTTGCTTTGCTGAATAGTCTTCTACAAATAGGCGACATCGACTTGCAGGGTGTTGTCAGGGCAAAGGGGGCAGCGGACGGATGGCCGACTCAACTGGATATCTCGGCCGAAGTGTTGCCAATTAACGTAAGTGCCACATACAAGCCATACAATGTAAAACTTAATTTAGGGGAAAAGCCTATTGTTATGGAACATAACAATGTAAAACTAAATGATGTGCGCATCTATAGTGCCGACAGTTCATGGCTCGCTTTGAACGGTGGACTGAATCTGGGCACGATGATGCTGGATGTGGCTGTGGCCGCAGATAATTTTTCGCCGGCGAAATTAGAGCAGGGAGGCCAAATCCCTGTATATGGCAATCTGGTAACCGATATCCGCGGACAGGCAACGGGTCCAATCGACAGTATCGTTGCCGATGTGGATGTAACAATATTGCCCTCAACAGATATCACCTATCCAATTGACAAGAAGAACCTGGCTCAGGTCAAACCGCACGGCACGGTTCAGGTGCACTATACTACCGCTGACGGGGAGTTGAACTTGGCAGGAAAAGTACATGTAGACGATGGCTTGATACGCTATTCACCCAAGCTTTACCCCATTATGCCATTCAATGTGGATTCGGGGAGTCATGTCGCTTTCAACGGTCCCCTGGGTAAAGCGAAAGTGAGCGTGTCGGCATCGCAGCAGGTGAAAGCTGATGTGCAGTCGGAGGGTGATGAGACGCGCCGCGTGGTATTCAACACAGGAGTTCGTGTGAATGGCATAATAGACTCGTTAGGCCTTGGCGCCCTCGGTTTTTTCCTCGAGGCTCCAAACGACGAGACCGTCACACGCGAACTTACTTCGATGAATGAAGAAACGCGCGAGGGCATAGCCGCCGTATTGCTTGCCACCGGGATGTACATGGGCGGAAGTAACGTGGCAGCACAACGGGATGGCTATGCCCTGTCAAGCATTGTCAATAGCCGTATCAATGCTGCTATGGCTAACTCTAAAATGGGCAAGTTGGTCGATGTGGATATCAGCAGCGGACAAACTATGCACGCGTCTGGCAAAACCAACGATATGAACATTGCCATCAGCAAATCCCTTTTCAACGACAAACTACGCGTCACTCTCGGCTCAACCATCTCTGACAACCCCGAGGTCAACAAGGCCAACGGATTACTCAGCCTGATATCGGCCGACTACAAATTGACCAAATCGGGCAACGTGCTTTTACGAATTTACTCCAAGCGCGACTACGACAATGTCCTTGAGGGCGAACTGGGTGTTTCGGGTATAGGCGTCAGGGCTAACAAAGAGTGGCGTGAAAAGGGCGATGGTCAGCGGACATACAACCTTTTGGCTGACGCGGATGTGGTCTATCGGTCGAACAACAGTATTGGCCCCAATCTCACTCTTACTCATTCGATAGGAAACCTCATGGGACACGGCGAACGGTTTATAGTTAAGGGCCACGGAGCCTATTATTGGCGGTCAGCAGTCGGTGGTCGGCGGTCGGCAGACACCTACAAGTTCGGTGTCGATGCGGCACTTGTGTTCCCATATCTGCACTGGGTTGGCGACAACAACCCCGACGGCGATACCCGCTACAGTATGGGTTACAAATACGAGAACATTGCGGGCGGATACGGAGTCCATAAGTTCTCAGGTGGATTCTCGTATTTCATCCGTCAGTCGCGCTATTTCACACATGTATTTACTCCTTTCTCGCTTTCGGTGGTGAAAGTTAATGTCGAGTCGGCAGACCTGCTTAACAGTGCAACCGACCGCGTCGAACTACTCAGAGTGCTTGCGGGCGGCGAGTTTGTCCCCTCGGTCGGTTATGGTGCAACCTATAACGACTATCGGACCAAGCGCAGGGTGAATACGATGTTTGACTTTGAAATCAAGGAGGCAGGCAACCTTATCAACGCTGTCTATAGTCTATCGGGGCACGGATGGGAAGAGAAGGACAAACCGATTATAGGCAAGGTGCCATTCAACCAGTTTGTGAGGGTGACTGCTGAACTGTGGAACAAGTATAATCTGACCGAAAAAATATGCATTGCGACGCGGTTGTATGCCGGAGCCAACATACCGCTTGGCAATTCGACATCCGCTCCGCTTTCGGAAGCTTTCTATGTGGGTGGGCCGAACAGTCTGCGTGCATCGGCACCATACGGCTACGGACCCGGAAACTTCTATAGCCCCAAGTACAATCAAAGTTTTTTCCATGGTGGAGACATCAAGCTCGAAGCCAATTTTGAACTGCGTTTCCCGATTGTTTGGAAGCTTTATGGTGCTGTTTTTGTCGATGCCGGCAACGTGTGGAACTGGCATAAGGCTTCATCCCTTCTTGGCGATGATGAATACGCCTCTTTTGTGGAAACCATGGGTTTGACCGAGGAACTGGAGGACGGCATCATCGAAAATCGTAATATCGCGAAACAGATAGCCTTGGGTACTGGTGCCGGATTACGTCTCGACATCGACGGACTTGTTGTTCGTCTGGATTTTGGGGTGGGCATCCACGCGCCTTACCAAACATTCAAGTATAACAAGAATGGCACACCCGACTTCACACGGCCTATTACATCCTACTACAATATTCCGGCCCTCGACGGACTGCGCCTCAATTTCAGCATAGGTTATCCATTTTAATTGGTTTGCGGTCATCGACAGTTGCCCGAACACTTTAGAGCGAAAACGATGCATTATACGCACAAGGAATAGCCGAACCGGAAGTGATGGGGGTATAAGATACCAGCAATGGCGTTTTGACGGCAGTTACCGGCATTTCTCACAGATGAAGCGAATGCTGCGCAACCACAAGGAATGAAGCGCAAGCGTCGCGACAAGTTCGTCATTGGTTTTGTCCATTACATCATAAGATTTGTCATTCGGCAAGCACATAAACGAGAGCCGTCCCGTCTGGGGCGGCTCTTCTATTTGGTTTGGTGTGACTGAATGGCGAAAAGTCAGAACAAGCCTTCCAACACTTTGTCGTCGACAAGGTTGGGTATTGTGACTTTCAAATCGGGGCATACGTCCATTGCTCGTTTTATGGCGAACATGGCACCCTCGTTTCTGGCCCAGCTGCGTCGGCTTATACCATTGTTCACGTCCCAGTGCAGCATCATACGCAGACGACGGTCGCATGCCTCGCTGCCGTCGAGCACCATGCCGAAGCCTCCGTTAATTACTTCGCCCCAACCAACGCCGCCGCCATTGTGAATGCTAACCCATGTTGCGCCACGGAACGAGTCGCCTAGCACATTTTGCACTGCCATGTCGGCACAGCGGTTTGATCCGTCGTATATGTTCGAGGTCTCTCTAAATGGACTGTCTGTGCCGCTCACGTCGTGGTGGTCGCGACCGAGCACTATCGGCGCGCTTATTTCGCCTTTCCTGATTGATTCGTTGAAACGCGCCGCTATTTTCGTGCGTCCCTCGCAGTCGGCATACAGTATGCGGGCTTGGCTTCCAACCACTAGATGGTTAGCCTTTGCTCCCTTTATCCACTGTATGTTGTCGTGCATCTGTTGTTGTATCTCTTTTGGCGCGGTAGCTGCAATCTCGCTGAGCACCTCCATCGCGATGTGATCGCTTTTGTCAAGATCTTCTGGTTTGCCGCTTGTGCACACCCAGCGGAATGGTCCGAAGCCGTAGTCGAAGCACATGGGTCCCATGATGTCCTGTACATACGACGGATACCGGAACGCAGTTTTGTCGGCGTTCCAGATGTCAGCTCCCGCGCGGCTGCTCTCCAGCAAGAAAGCGTTGCCGTAGTCGAAGAAGTACATTCCTCTGGAGGTCAATTTGTTGACAGCTGCCACATGTCTCTGCAGGCTCTGCTGTACCTTTTTCTTGAACAGTTCGGGTTGCTCGGCCATCATCACTTTCGCGTCCTCAAAGGTAACACCAACAGGGTAATATCCTCCTGCCCAAGGGTTGTGCAACGAGGTCTGGTCACTGCCAAGATCCACTTGTATGCCATTCTCTGCACAGTATTCCCACAGGTCAACAACGTTGCCTTGGTAGGCGAACGAACGGGCAATCTTCTCGGTGCGTGCTTTGTTTACAGCTACAAACAGCTCGTCGAGGTTCTCGTGGACTTCGTCCACCCATCCCTGCGTATAGCGTTTTTGAGTGGCTGCGGGGTTTATTTCGGCGGTGATTGAAACTACACCGGCAATATCGCCTGCCTTGGGTTGTGCTCCGCTCATACCACCCAGTCCGGCAGTGATGAACAGTTTGCCTGCTGTGCCGCCACCGAGTTTGCGAGCTGCGTTCAGCACCGTTATTGTCGTGCCGTGTACGATGCCTTGCGGACCTATGTACATATAGCTCCCTGCGGTCATTTGTCCGTACTGCGTCACGCCCAGTGCGTTATAGCGCTCCCAGTCGTCGGGTTTCGAGTAGTTCGGTATCATCATGCCGTTTGTTACCACTACTCTCGGCGCATCCTTGTGGCTCGGATAAAGCCCCATCGGATGGCCGCTGTACATCACCAGCGTCTGCTCTTCGGTCATCTCCGACAGGTATTTCATTACCAGACGGTACTGCGCCCAGTTCTGAAACACGGCTCCGTTGCCGCCGTAAGTTATAAGTTCGTGCGGATGCTGTGCCACGGCGGGATCCAAATTGTTCTGTATCATCAGCATAATTGCAGCTGCCTGGCGGCATTTGGCCGGATACTCGTCGATAGGTCGCGCATACATTTTGTAAGTGGGACGCAGACGGTACATGTATATGCGTCCGTACTTCCTCAGTTCTTCCGCAAATTCCTTTGCCAAAAGGTCGTGGCTCTTGGGGGGGAAGTAACGCAGTGCGTTGCGTATGGCCAGACGTTTCTCGTCTGGTGTCAGTATGTCCTTGCGCTTTGGCGCGTGGTTCACGGTTGTGTCATAAGCCTGTGGTTCGGGCAGCGGATCGGGGATACCCGTCCGTAGCTCATTCTGAAATTCTTCTAGTGTCATGCTGCTATAGATTTGATGTTTGATATTTGATTGGTTAGCCTCTCACGATTTCAATCGTCGTGAAACGCCTCCAATATCAGCCTGCAAATTTACGAAAATTTTCGGGCAAGGAGACATAAGTTCCAAGAATATATGGAGGCTTAAATTCAACTTGTAAGTGTAACAATAGGTAATACAAATGCAATTGCTAATTTGCAACACAGTGGTCTGATGCAGGTCGCCGTCGCCAGACTATGCGAACAGGCTGCGGAAGGCCTCTTCGATTACAGCCAGCTCAACAATATTTATCGAGTATTTGTGTTTTTCAAGTCCTTTGGTGTTATAGCGAGAGACAAATATTTTCTCGAAACCGAGACGCGCGGCTTCTGCTATGCGCTGTTCCAACCGCGTTACAGGGCGTATCTCTCCGTTGAGACCCATCTCGGCCGCCATGCATACGGTGGGTGGGATGGGTATATCCACGTTGCTCGACAGTATCGAGCAGGCGACGGCGAGGTCGATGGCGGGGTCGCTCACTCGCAAACCGCCGGCGATGTTTAGAAAGACGTCTTTCGCACCCAGTTTGAAGCCACACCGCTTTTCAAGCACCGCGAGCAACATCGAAAGCCTGCGCAAGTCGAATCCATTGGCGTTGCGCTGCGGTGTGCCGTAGACCGCGCTCGACACAAGGGACTGCACTTCGATAAATATTGGTCGCACCCCTTCGAGGGTCGCCGACACGGCCGAGCCGCTCAACGTCTCGTCTCGTTGCGAAAGGAGAATTTCCGATGGGTTGGGCACCTCGCGCAGGCCACAACTCAACATCTCGAAGATTCCAAGTTCAGCGGTAGAGCCAAAGCGGTTTTTCAAGGCACGAAGAATGCGGAAGCCGTAGTTACGGTCGCCCTCAAACTGTAGAACTGCATCCACAATGTGTTCCATCACTTTAGGCCCCGCCAGTGTGCCGTCTTTGGTGATATGGCCTATCAGCAGCACGGGTACGCCAGTCATTTTTGCGTATCGCTGAAAAACGGTTGTACACTCTCGTATCTGCGATATGCTCCCCGCCGACGAGTCTATATCGTCTGAACAGACCGTCTGTATTGAGTCAACGACAAGCAGTTCTGGTTTTACCGCTTCGATGTGTTCAAATATGCGTTGTGTCGAGGTTTCTGAGACTACATACATCTCGCTCTGCGGCTTCCCTATCCGGTCCGCTCGCATCTTAATCTGCTGCTCGCTCTCTTCGCCGCTCACGTATAGCAGTCGCCTGCCTTTCATGGCCAGAGCTGTCTGAAGCAGTAGGGTCGACTTTCCGATGCCGGGTTCTCCGCCCAACAACAGCAGGCTTCCAGGCACTATGCCACCGCCCAGCACTCGGTCAAACTCGCCGCAGTGGGTCTGCATCCGTTCCGTTTCGTCGTATTTTACTTGTTCGATTAGTACGGGTTCCGAGTGCGACCCGCCGTGCGTTGCAGACTGGCTGCTGTTTGTCTGTTTCCGCTCGACCACCTCTTCATCGAACGTGTTCCATTTGCCGCATTCTGGGCAGCGCCCCAACCACGAGCTGCTTTGGTAGCCGCACTCGTGGCAGAAGAAATACCGTTTAGCTTTTGCCATCGTCGCAATGTTTGTTGTGAGACCGGTGACCTATAATCTCGCGTTCACAGCCTTCCAGTCGACGATACTCCACAGGGCTGCTATGTAGTCAGCGCGGCGGTTTTGGTAGTCAAGGTAGTAGGCGTGTTCCCACACGTCGAAAGTCAAAAGCGGCTGTAGTCCTCGCCGTATCGGGTTCCAGGCATTCGGTTCTTGTGTGATGGTTAGTTTTCCGTCTGAGTCTTTACTCAACCACACCCATCCTGAACCGAAAAGTGAGGTGCCTTTCTGCTCGAATTCACGTTTAAAGGTGTCGAAACTGCCGAAATCGCGTATAATCATATCGGCTATCTCGCCGCAGCAATCGTGGTTTTCGGTACCGAATTGGTCGAAATACATAGAGTGGTTCAACACCTGTCCTGCGTTATTGAACAAACCGCCCTCGGCGTGGCTCACAACTTCGCTAAGCGGCTTCCCCGCAAGTTCGCTGCCAGTTATCAGCTTGTTGAGGTTGTCGACGTATGCTTTAAGATGTTTGCCATAATGAAATTCAATTGTCTTGGCACTGATGACACCAAGAGCGTCGGCTGCAAATGGTAGTGTCGGCATTGCAAATTGTCCGTTGGTGGGATGGAGGTCATACATAATGTCACGGTGTTTTGGTTGATATACGATATTTTAACTGCAAAGATAACAAATTAATTCATGATTGTGGAAATTTGTTTTTTTTGGCGGTCGATGACCTATAATCTCGCATCTGTGGCGGTGATTCACATGGTTGTGGAGCCCACACGGAATCGGTTTTTGCATCAGAGGTTATAAGTGTGGAAAAGGTTTTGTATATTTGCAGACGTGAATTGCAAATCGGAATATCGTCTATTTGTTTCGCTGTCACACCTTTTCCAAAATATCAAGAAAAGGGATGTTTTTGTTTTTTAGTTTCCTCTCTCGCCATAGCCCTATATTGCCTATAGTTGCTATGGGGACTGTAATGTTTTGTCTTTCATTAACTAATTTTCATAAAAAAATAAAACTATGGAACTACCATTTGCAGAATCATGGAAAATCAAGATGGTTGAACCCATCAAAAAGTCAACGCGCGAGCAGCGCGAGAAATGGCTCGAAGAGGCTCATCAGAACATTTTTATGTTGAAGAGCGATTATGTGTATATCGACCTGCTGACCGACTCGGGTACGGGTGCGATGAGTGACCGCCAGTGGAGTGCTATGATGATGGGCGACGAGAGTTATGGGGGTGCCCGCTCGTTCTACCACATGAAAGACACCATCACAGAACTCACGGGGTTTGAGTATGTGATTCCCACCCATCAGGGGCGTGCGGCCGAAAACGTGTTGTTTTCCTATCTTGTGAAGCCCGGAATGGTTGTGCCCGGCAACGCCCATTTCGACACAACCAAGGGGCATATTGAAAGTCGCAAGGCTTTCGCGATAGACGTTACTGTGCCAGAGGCCTACGACACCCAGCTTGAAGTGCCGTTTAAGGGCAACGTGAGTCTGGAGAAACTTGAAAAGGTGTTGCAGGAGAACAAGGGTAAAGTCCCGTTTATGGTTCTCACCGTGACCAACAACACGGTAGGCGGCCAGCCCGTTTCGATGGAGAATATACGCGAGACCTGTGAGCTGTGTCACAAATACGGAGTGCCGGTCAACATCGACAGTGCTCGCTTTATCGAGAACGCCTATTTCATCAAAACACGCGAAAAGGGATACGAGAACAAGACGCTACGCGAGATATGCCTCGAAATGTTCAGTTATGCCGACTCGATGACCATGAGTGCCAAAAAAGACGGGCTCGTGAATATGGGCGGTTTCATTGCAACTCGCAAGAAAGAGTGGTACGAGGGCGCGAAACTTTTCTGCATACCGTTTGAGGGTTTCCTCACCTATGGTGGCATGAACGGACGCGATATGGACGCTCTGGCTGTCGGCTTGAAAGAGAACATTGAGTTCGAAATGGTCGAGACACGCGTTAAGCAGGTGCAGTACCTTGCCGCCAAGCTTGACGAATACGGCATACCCTACCAGCGTCCCGCCGGTGGTCACGCTATCTTTGTCGATGCCGACAAGGTTTTGACCAACATTCCGAAAGAAGAGTTCCCGGCTCAGACTCTCACATGCGAACTCTATCTCGAAGCTGGTATCAGAGCTTGCGAGATTGGATATGTGTTGGCCGACCGTGACCCGGTGACCCGCGAGAACCGCTTTGGCGGCAACGACTTCGTGCGCCTGTGCATACCTCGTCGTGTATATACAAACAATCACATGGATGTGATAGCGGCTGCACTGAAGAATGTATACGACCGCCGCGACACTATAAAGCGCGGACTGGAAATCACCTGGGAGGCCGAGCTGATGCGCCACTTCACTTGCCAGTTCAAACGTCTCGGATAACATTATTTCCTTATTGTTGGATTCACCCTGCTGTATACCAGTGGGGTGAATCTTTTTTCTTGCATCAGTTTGCGAAAACTTCGTAATTTTGCAACACGAAAAAGTGCAAATCAATGTCTGGTGTAAACACACATATTGGCAGCAAGATAATGATGGCGGTGGCATGCTTCATTATTGTGCTGCACTCCGTTGTGCCACACCATGACCACGACGACGCTCGCGACGGCATTGTTTTTGAGAATGAGTTGGGTTGCCAGTGTGACCATCACGAACACGAACGTCACGATGGTTGCTGTAGGCTTCAGGATTTGCTTTCGCAACTGGTGATAAGCAGCAAGGACGAGAAACTCCTGTGCTGTATATTGACGGCGGCGATTTGCACCGCTGATTTTGCTTTTGAGGCTGTCGACGGGCTCAGCGCGATGACTCCTGATGGAAAAGTCCGCATGCTTTACGGCGCTGGTTCTTCTGTCATTAGGTGTCTTCACTCAATTTCGTCTATCGAGTTGCGTGGACCGCCTTTTTTCACCAATCACTAATCACTTTTTGGGTATCTCTGTTCGAGGCGGTTGTCCCGCTGTCGGAAACAACAGGGTAAAGGTATGCAACACCTGCAGGTGTTGCACGTTTAGAGTGTCTGCGAAACGATGATGTTTCGCGTGGCATTAAACAACAGACAACGGTTTATATGAAAACAAAATACAGAAGACAAATATTTTTAGTATTTATGGTTTCGTTGGCACTTGGTGTGGCGACAGGTTGCCATCATCACCACGACCATGAACACAACCATGAACACGAGCACGGGGCAAACCATAGCCACGCTCACGATGAGGAGCATAACCACGATGAACATGAACATCATCATAATATTCCAGCCAACTGCGTGAAATTCACCCAAGAGCAGAGAGATGCTGTTGATTTTTCCGTGGGCGAAGTGAAATCCGAAAAGTTTGGATGTGTGATTAAAGCCAGTGCGCAGGTTGTATCTTCTTCGGGCGACGAACAAGTTGTTGTCAGCCGGGCATCGGGAGTTGTGCGTTTCGCTGGCAGCGACGTTGTGGAGGGTGCGTTGGTGAAAAAAGGCCAACGCCTGTTTAGCATTGAAAGCAGCGGCTTGGCCGATGGAAATATGTCGGTACTATATCAGGAAGCCGAGTCGGACTATAACGTTGCAAAATCCGAATATGAACGAAAGAGAGACCTGTCAGAGCGCGGCATCGTGTCGCAGGCGGATTTGGAAAAAAGTCGTGCCGCCTACGAAAGGACCAAAATCGCTTACGACAACCTGAAAAGAAATTTTTCACCAGTTGGATCTGTTGTCACCGCACCGATGAGTGGATATGTGAAAAACATCAATGTGCAAAACGGCGGCTATGTAGAGTCAGGGCAAGCAGTGGTGACAATTTCGCAAAACAAAGACTTGTATCTGCGCGCCGAGCTTTCGCCGCGCTACTATACAAGTCTGAGGTATATTAAAGGAGCCAATGTGGAGATGCCCGATGGTTGCGTCTATTCGCTGGAGGAATTGAACGGAAGTTTCGTGAGCTATGGCAAATCTACAGATGCTGGCAACGCGCTGATTCCAG
The DNA here is from genome assembly GCA_905235855.1 of uncultured Bacteroidales bacterium. GTDB lineage: Bacteria > Bacteroidota > Bacteroidia > Bacteroidales > P3 > Colimorpha. The sequence continues at coordinate 63,008 of CAJONE010000004.1, read as the reverse complement.
TCACTTTCCGTGTAAGAAACAGAGAATCTTTGATAGCGGGGAATTTTGTCAGGATATACATTATTACCGAGGAAATGCAAGAAGCCATCGTAATAGACAACAGTGGCTTGGTCGAGGAAATGGGTAACATGTTTGTCTTTGTACAGGTTGCAACCGATATCTATGAGAAGCGTTTTGTGTGCATTGGCGGAAGCGACGGACGACGTACGGTTGTGACATCGGGGCTGAATCCAGGCGAAACTGTGGTGACTAAGGGTGCTTATTGGGTTAAGCTGGCGCAAGGAGCTGCCGCCCTTGACCCTCACGCCGGACATGTGCATTGAAGCCAGAGTACCTGAAAGTTCAGGCGCGTTGCGTGTACTTGTCACAACAACTTTTTTAAATTTTCAATCACCAGACAGGATGTTAAACAAAATTATAAAATTCAGTTTAGACAACAAGCTTTTCATACTTCTGGCGGCGGTGCTGCTCATTGTGGCCGGCATTTGGGCAGGGAGAAACACCGACATTGACGTGTTTCCCGACCTTACGGCACCGACCGTTGTCGTGATGACCGATGCACACGGGATGGCGCCGGAGGAGGTGGAGCGAATGGTCACATTCCCCATAGAGACCGCTGTAAATGGAGCCACAAACGTGCGTCGTGTGCGTTCCACTTCAATGCAGGGAAGCTCGTTTGTATTTGTTGAGTTCGACTGGGGTATGGACCAGTTCAAGGCACGCCAGATTGTGAGTGAGAAACTCACCACCCTCGGAGGCCAGCTGCCGCCCGACGTGACACCTATTATGGCTCCCCAAAGCAGTGTGATGGGTGAAATTCTGTTTGTCAGTCTACAGCAAAAGCACGACAGTATTCAGAGTTCATCGTCCGATAGTGTACACACGACAATGCAGGATCTCCGGACCTTGGCCGAATGGGTTGTAAAACCGGCGATATTGGCAACCGGCGGAGTGTCGCAGGTGACGATTATCGGCGGAGAATACAAGCAATATCAGATAGTGGCCGATCCTGCACGTATGGCTGCATACGGAGTGACTATGGGTGAGGTTGAGGAGGTGGGCAAGTCGCTGGGAAACAATTCCACTGGCGGAGTTGTGCGCGACTATGGCAACGAATACTCGCTGCGTGGAATGGTGCGCACATTCGATACGGAGGAACTTGGCAAAAGTCTCGTCAAAGATGGAGTAAGACTATACGACGTGGCCGAGGTGAGGGTGGGCAACGCCATAAAGCAGGGCTATGCCTCGGCAAACGCTTCGCCAGCTATCATACTGTCTGTATCGAAACAGCCGAACATCAACACGCTGAAGGTGACCGAGGCCATTGAACGCAACCTTGCCAACATTGAGAAAAGTTTTCCGCCAGACGTTAAGATGAACACTCACATATTCCGGCAGGCCGACTTCATTTCGTCGTCGGTGGGCAATGTGGGACGATCTCTGATTGAGGGAGCTGTGTTTGTGGTTGTAGTTCTTTTTCTGTTTCTCGGCAGTATCCGCACAACGCTCATCTCTATTGTGGCTATACCGATTTCGTTGCTTGCAACGATTCTGAGCATACACCTCATGGGGCTTGAAATAAACACGATGACATTGGGTGGTATGTGTATTGCGATAGGGTCGCTCGTCGACGATGCGATAATCGACGTGGAGAATGTCTATAAGCGATTGCGGCAAAACCACAGTCTGCCTGAAAACGAACGTCTGTCGTCTTACGACGTTGTGTTCAGAGGATCGTCCGAAATCCGCAGTTCGATCATTCACGCGACGTTTATCATAATGATAACTTTTGTACCTCTGTTTTTCTTAACGGGGCTGGAGGGGCGTATGCTTAAACCGCTCGGAGTGGCCTATCTTACTGCATTATTCATGTCGCTTGTGGTGGCAATGACCATAACGCCGCTGCTGTGCAAAATGCTTCTATCGTCCGACCGATATCTTTCGAGAAACGACCGAGAGAGTTGGATCAGCCGCAGGATGAGCTCTGTCTACAGCCGTATGCTTGACACCGCTTTGCGACACAAAACCGTTGTGGTCTCAACCACGGGCGTCCTGCTTGTGGTTTCGGTGGCGCTATTGTTTACAATGGGGCGGGGATTTCTGCCGGAATTCAACGAAGGGTCGCTCACTATAGCAGCGGTTGCAAAGCCAGGCATTTCGCTTGAGGAGAGCAACGCCATAGGCAACCTTATTGAGCGGCAACTGCTCGATATTCCTGAAATCACCTCTACGTCGCGGCGTACTGGACGCGGCGAGCTCGACGAGCACTCGCAGGCCACCAACGGAGCCGAGATAGATGTCAATTTCGAGCTGCGGCACCGTTCGAAAGAAGCTTTTATGGAAGATGTGCGTGAGCGTTTGGCTGTCGTGCCGGGCATAGCGGTGAGTATCGGGCAGCCACTCGGTCATCGTATTGAGCACATGGTCAGCGGCACACAAGCAGCTATTGCCATCAAGTTGTTTGGCAACGACCTCGGCCAGCTCTATATGCTTGGCAACCGCATAAAGGCCGCCACAGTTGATATCGAGGGATTGGTTGATGTCAACGTCGAACAGCAGACAGAGGTTCCACAATTGCAGTTGCGTCCCGACCGTGACAAATTGGCCCAATACGGCATAACTGTTGAAGAGTTCAACCATTTTGTCGAACTTGCTTTTGGAGGCGAAAAACTGTGCGAAATCCATGAGGGAACGCGCGCTTACGATCTTGTGGTAAAACTCAACAGTGCAAGCGACTGCCCTACAATCGACGATGTGAGAGATGCCTTGATTGTTTCCGGCACAGCGTCCTCCATGGTGGCAGTGCCGCTGTCCGAGGTGTGCGACGTGGTGTCGTGCGGGGGACCGAATAGCATCTCGCGCGAGAATGTGCAGCGCAAACTAGTTGTATCGGCCAACGTGAGCGGACGCGATGCTATGAGTGTTGTCGACGACATAAAAAGGGCGATAGACAAACAGGTGACGCTGCCGGAAGGCTATCGTGTCGAGTATGGAGGTCAGTTTGAGACTGCCAAAACCGCCTCGCGCACTCTGGCACTGGTGTTTGTGCTGTGCCTGGCTGTCATTTACCTGTTGCTCTACACCGAGTTTCGCAACTTCACACTCTCGTTGATTGTGCTTCTCAACTTGCCACTGGCACTTATAGGCGGAGTCGTGGCCGTAAAACTTACGTCAAACCTTATGAGCATACCTGCCATAATAGGGTTCATAACACTTTTTGGCATCGCAACCCGAAACGGAATATTGTTGATAGCCAAGTACCAGCAGTTGGCGTGCGATGGTTTGCATTCGCTGACGGACGTTGTGAAAGTTGTGCGGCAAGGGTCGCTCGACAGGCTTAACCCCATTATAATGACCGCCTTGACCACGGCGTTGTCGCTTATACCCATGATACTGTCGGCATCGAAAGCTGGCAATGAAATTCAAGCTCCAATGGCAATTGTTGTACTCGGTGGACTTTTTACATCCACTTTGCTCAATATTTTTGTGGTGCCAACCGTTTATATATGGTATGCCAATAAAAAACTGCATAAAGATGCAAAAGCGTAGTTTTGTTTTATTTGTTCTGATAGGCCTATCGATAGGCACTGCATGGGCGAGAATCGTAGACAGTGTCGAGGCCCGGACGGTGGCGATGCGTTTTGCATGTATCCATAACATCAAGGGAATTCCGGTTTTGGCAAGAACCATTGACAACGAGAACTTGCACATACCAGTCATATACCTTTTCTCTATGATGGATGCGGACGGATTGGAGAATCAAGGTTTTGTGGTTGTTGCTGGCGACAATTGTGTAAGCCCGATTCTGGCCTATTCGCGAAAGAACTCACTGACAGGGTGCAACGGCAGCGGCTATTCGCCAGCATTTGACAGTTGGCTTGTGATGCGGGGCGACGAGATAGCCTATGGGCAAAACAATAGCCTCACTGCATCAGAGGCGGTTGTTAAGCAGTGGGGCGAATTATTGTCGCCAGACTATAAGGGTTCACCCGCCAAGGACGAGCCAGACTACCTGCTCACAACCACATGGAATCAAAGTTGGCCTTACAACAAATACTGCCCCGTAATCGACGGCAATACCGCACCGGTAGGCTGTGTGGCCACTGCTTTGTCGCAAATACTGCGCTATTGGAAACATCCGGCACAGGGTCAAGGTTCGACATCTTACATGTGTGGAGCATGTATGGACCGTATAACCATGGATTTTAGCGAAGTTAACTATAATTTCGACAGTATGCCCGACATGCTATACTTCTACAGTCCCACCGGTATGGTAGAGGCCACCGCCACACTTTGTTACCATGCGGGTGTCAGCGTATGGATGCAATACACTTCGGGCAGTAGCGGCGTCGGGATGTCGAATGTAGGAAGTTTTTGCCGAAGAGCACTGGTAAATCATTTCAAATACGACACAACTGTACGGTACTTGTATCGTGCGGAATACGGCGACGATGAATGGATAGACATCATAAGTAATGAAATCCGTGCCGGCAGGCCCGTTTTATATTGTGGCTACGACAACACCAGCACAGGGGTGGATGCCGGCCATGCCTTTGTTATAGACGGTTACGACGAGACCGACGGCTTTGTCCACGTCAACTGGGGCTGGGGTAGCGGAGGCGACGGATGGTTCGACCTCTACAACAACCAGTTGTTTGTCTTCAACTACCGTTTTACCTCAATGCATGTGGCAATTGTCGGCATACAGCCAGCCCCGGAACGTGACCCCGAAAATATAGATTACCCGTTCAGCGGTATAAATACGCCGTTCAAGATTTATCCTAATCCCGCAACATCAACAATCCATATATCCGCCCTGCCCAGCGGACAGGCTTCAAAGGTCTGTATTCGCTCGGCTACGGGGCAGACATTGCGCGAGCAGTTGATTGGAGGCGACATTGCAATAGATGTGTCAGACTATCCGGCAGGTATCTATTTCTGCACTATCGACGGCCACACGGCCAAGTTCACCGTACTGAAATGAAACAGACAACGCTATGCTATATCGAACGTGACGGGCAATATCTTATGCTGCACCGCATTAAAAAAGCTCATGATGCCTCGCAGGGCAAATGGATTGGCGTGGGCGGCAAGTGTGAGGAAAACGAGAGTCCCGACGAGTGTATGCTACGCGAGGTGCGAGAGGAGACCGGCCTTGAAATCATCAGCTGGCGCTACCGTGGAATCGTGACTTTCATATCGGACATTTGGCCGTGCGAATATATGCATCTCTTTACGTCCGACCAATGGATCGGCAACCTTTCCGACTGCAATGAGGGCGACCTGCAATGGATTGACAAGCAGCAAGTCTTCGATTTGCAGTTATGGACTGGCGACCGCATATTTTTGCGGCTTATAATGGACGATGCGAGACCGTTCTTCTCGTTAAAGCTTGTCTATCGGGGTGACGACCTTGTATCCGCTCGTCTTGATGGCAACGATATTCCTTTGAAACTTTGATTCGGCTTTTCAACACCTCAAAATGGATACACCCGCATTACACAAAATCAGCTATGGCCTTTATGTGCTCATCGCCCGACACGGCGACAGGGACAACGCCTGTATAATCAACGTTGCACAGCAGCTAACCAGTGACCCATTGCAATTAATGATCTGTGTAAATAAGCAGAACCTGACCCACGACATGATTATCCGCACGGCCAAATTCAACCTTTGTCCTTTGTGCGAAGAGGCCACGATGAAACCTTTCGAACATTTCGGCTTCCAAAGTGGACGAACAATCGATAAGTTTGCGCATTGTCAGCAAGAACTCCGTACAGCCAACGGTCTTCTCTGTCTACCCAAGTTTATCAACGCCTGCTTTCAGTGCGTTGTGACCAAGTCTATCGATCTCGGCTCCCACACCATGTTCATAGCCCGTGTGATGGATGCGCAGGTACTCAGTGATTCTCCAAGCGTCACCTACGCCTATTACCAGCAGCACATCAAACCGAAGCCAGATGCCGCCGTGTCACCGGCCGACAGCTCTTCGGCTAAGCATCATTGGGTTTGCGACGTTTGTGGCTATGTATACGAGGGCGACCAACTGCCCGCGAATTTCATCTGCCCCGTGTGCAAACACCCCAGCAGCGATTTCAGCAAGGCGTAACAGTCCCCTTGCCGCTCAACGCAAATAAAGCACGGCCGCAATTGTAGCCGTGCTTTGTTTTGTGGGAAATGTTCGGGATCAGTTTGATAAAACTGCACTAAATCGTCCGCTTCAATCTGCAATGCTCATCTCGTCCACCAAATGGCGTGCACCAGCAAATTTGTCGATAATGAACAGACAGTAGCGGATGTCGAGTGAAATGTTGCGGCAATAGTTAGGGTCGAACAGCAGGTCGCTCATCGTGCCCTCCCAGCAGCGGTCAAAGTTTATGCCCACCAGTTGCCCGTCGGCGTTGAGTACAGGGCTACCCGAGTTGCCGCCGGTGGTGTGGTTGGTGGCTATGAATCCCACGGGCATCTCGCCTTTGGCGTTAGCGTAGCGTCCGTAGTCCTTGGTGCGCCACAGTTCTTTCAGTCGTGGCTCGACCACATAGTCGTAGATATCGGGATTTTCTTTCTCAATTATTCCGTCGAGGGTGGAGTAGGGTTTGTAGTATACCCCATCGGTCGGTTCGAAGCCCTGCACATGTCCATAGGTGACTCGTAGGGTCAGGTTTGCGTCAGGGAAAAAGTTGCTGTCGGGATACATCTCCATCTGTCCTTTTACATATTCGCGCATTAGGCGGTTGATGTTTTCTTTGGCCTCGTAGTATTTGTCCTTTTTTTCACTGCTGTAGGTATAGTTGTAACCCCTTGCAAACAAATTGACGGCTGGGTCGTTTCCGATTGTTTTATGTTTGTTGGGGTTTATCTCGCGCAGTAGTTTCTCGATTTTCTCGCGGTTGTTGACAATCGATTTGTCGTATATTTTGTTCAGCTCGTTGCGCACTTCTGGTGTTGTAGTGCCCTTTGTAAAGAATTTGGCGTAGCCTGCTTTCCACATTTCAATGAAGGTTTCCACAAATATGGCTTTGTCCACGGCTTTGCGTTCCTCGAAGTCGTCAAAGTAAGATTCGTTCGACTTAATCAGTCTGTCGGCGAGTTCTTGTGCCTTCACTGAATCGGTGGTGTTTTGTATTTGCCACAGCAGATGTGTGCGTACCATAAAGTCCGATGCCATCAAGGCCTCATTGAAGTAGACCCATTCTAATTCGACAGGCTTAAGGTTACGGTAGCTGTGTTCCAGCTCGTCAAGCACTTTGGCATATTGAGGATTGTTTTTTGCCCAGTCGCGAAACGCCTTTTCCTGCTCTTTTTTCTGTTCCACGCCTTTCAGTCGTGATATTCCGAGGCTTTCGCCCTGCCATTTTTTCCAGCCGTTGGCAATAGACGCTACTTTTGAGGCATAGCGCAGGCGCTGCTTGGGTGACTGCTCCATTGCTTTTTTATAGTGTTTTAGTCTTATATCGCGCATTGCTATGCGAACGGGGTTCTCGGCATTGGCTGCCAGATCAACCTCGTCGTGTGTCACGTAGCGTTTCGTTGTGCCTGGATAGCCAAAGACAAAGGTAAAGTCGCCTTCGTCAACCCCTTTGAGCGAGATGGTGAGATGCTTCAGCGGGCGGTATGGTATATTGTCTTTGGAAAAATCAGCTGGTTTGCCGTCTTTGTCTGCATAGACACGAAACATCGAGAAGTCGCCGGTGTGACGTGGCCACATCCAGTTGTCGGTGTCACCTCCGAACTTGCCTATGTTTGATGGCGGCGCCCCAACAAGCCTCACATCGGTAAATACTTCATTGACATACATAAAGTATTGGTTTCCATAGTAGAATGGTTTTATGACTGCCTTATAGTGGGTGCCGCTTATGGCCTGCTTTATCACTCTGTCCGTATTCTCTTCAATCTTTGATTCGCGTGTTTGCTCATCGTCTTTTTCGCTCACTCCTTCAAGCACTTGTGAGGTTACGTCCTCCATTCTTACCAACCGTGTGACGCTCAAGCCAGGACACGGTATCTCCTGCTCGAGACGCTCCGCCCAAAAGCCGTGGGTAAGGTAGTCGTTGGCAACAGTGCTGTGGCGTACTATGAACGAATAGCCACAGTGGTGGTTGGTAAGCAGCAGCCCCTGGCTGGAGACATACTCTCCCGTGCAGCCGCCACCGAAGAGCACCACGGCATCTTTTAGACAGGCGTTATTGATATCGTAGATGTCTTTCGCGCTGATGCGCATGCCGGCTCGTTGCATATCGGCTTCGTTGCGCCCGAGTAGCATCGGAATCCACATCCCCTCGTCGGCCAGTGTTAGCAGCGGAATGCATAAGCTGATTATTGCTGTCGATAATCTTATTTTTGTCATAATGGTTGGATTTTGAATGTTTTACTTGTTGGCCTTTTGTTTAATCTGATTTTTTGGGGTGGGTGTGTTTTTTTTGTAGCAGTGATTTGTACTGTTTCGGGGTGAAGCCTGTACGTCGGTGAAAAAAACGGATAAAAACGGATGGCGATGAGAATCTCAGTTCGTCGGATATGTCGTTCACCGTTCTGTCCGTAAGCCAGAGCAGTTCGCGTGCACGCGTGGTGAGCATACGGCTTATCCACTCGACGGGAGTGGCGGAGGTGAGGCTTTTGATAACGGCGGTGAAATACTTGACCGAAACGCACGATTGAGCCGCGTAGAACGCCACATCCTGGTGCTCGATATAATTGCCCTGAAGCGACACCATAAAATCTGTGGCCATCTTCTCCATATGCGACTCCGGACGGATGGCGTTGTGTGGTACGCCGAGGTTTTCGATTATCATAAGAATCAGTGCCTCGATAAGGGGGATGACAATCTCGACAGAGGACAAGGAGGCGGCAGGCGGTACTCGGTCTATTATCATGCCAAACAAGTAGTCTATTTCATTGCGGGTTTTCTCGTTCAGTTCGGCGTGGTGCATATCGATTCCATCTCGTTGCTTCAGAATAAAAGGAAGTATGAGCAGTTTTTCCTTGTAGGTGTCGGTACGCATAGCGCTGTTCATTAGCAATTGGGGTATGCAGAGAACCGCGAGTTGCAGTTTGTTGGTGAAGCTGTGGACACGGATTTTGTCCTGCGGCGCGAAAATCAGTATGTGTTGAGCGTAACCGTGCCTCAACTCGCCTGCTATGCTGTATTCGATTTCGCCGTCTTGTATTTGCCATATTGTCCAGCCGTTTGACAGGTATGTGTCCTCGGTGGTCAGATATTTTGCGCAGTCAGCTCGGAAAGCGAATATAATGTCGGAGTATTGGTGTTGGGGGATAAAAATCATTTGGAGAAGTGGGTGTAGTGGGTTTGCTTTTTGGATGTGATCAGAACTCGTCGACAATCTTGACCACCTTATACAGTTTGTCGCCACGGTGGATAGGTGTATCTGTCTTGAAACTGAAAACGTCTCCCTGCCTTACGGTAGTTACATTGCCTTTGTCGAGACGCAGTTCGTTTACGGTGCCGCGATAAACGCCTGTGGTTTGACCTGTCGCCATTATTTCATCACCAACGGATAGTGTCTCGGCGGTCTGTAGTCGTGCCTCGGCAACGCCTATACGGTTGAACCAGTTGGTCACAGGACCGAGAAACACTTTTTTTTCCGTGGCCTGCGAGCCGTATCGATTAGCCCATTCGCCCAATTTGCGCCCCAAGTAGTATCCGTCCCAAAAGCCGCGGTTGAATACGGTGCGTAGCCTTTCGGTGAGCTCTTCTATCAGTTGCGGGGTATAGCGGTTCGACTCGATGGCCTGTAGTGCCTCTCGGTAGCAGGTGACAACCGTTTGCACATAGTCGGCACTCCGACCCCGGCCTTCTATCTTCAAGACACGAACCCCGGCTTTCACTATCTTGTCGAGGAAACCTATGGTGCAGAGGTCTTTGGGCGACATGATATATTTGTTGTCTACAACTAGTTCGATGTCTGATTCGAGGTCTTTGACCAGATATTGCCTGCGGCATAGTTGGAGGCAGGCACCGCGATTGGCCGAATAGTTGCAGTTGTCGAGGCTCAGGTAGCATTTGCCTGACACCGACATACAGAGAGCCCCGTGAGCAAAGACCTCCACCTGCACCAAGTCGCCTTTGGGGCCGCGTATGTCCTGTTCGGATATGGCTTTTGTGATGTCCGCCACCTGGCGGAGGGAAAGCTCGCGGGCGGTCACCACCACATCGGCAAAGCGTGAATAGTAGCGCACAGCCTCGAGATTGGATATGTTGCACTGCGTCGAGGCATGGATTTCTATACCGGTTGTGCGGGCGTATTCCATCACTGCAAAGTCGGATGCTATGATTGCGCTTATTCCCACTTCACGTGCCTTGTCGATTATGGCGTGCATTTCGTCAATCTCGTCGTCGTAGATGATTGTGTTTACGGTTAGATACGACCTTACGCTGTGCGAGTGTGCTATGTCGGCCAACCGTTGCATATCGTCGAGGGTGAAGTTGTTAGCCGAGCGCGAGCGCATGTTGAGTTTGCCCACGCCGAAATAAACCGAGTCGGCACCAGCCTGAACAGCCGCCATAAGCGACTCGTACGACCCAACAGGAGCCATAATCTCGACCTTTTGCCGTGTTTTGATGTCTTGAGCTTTCAAGTGTGGATTTTTTGGACTATTGGTGAATTATCTCAGTTTGACTACGTGCGACGGTGGAAGGTGGTTTTCGTCAATCCCTTCCACGTTGTAGAAAAACGGGGTGGCTTTATTTTTCCCGTAGATTGGTGTGTCGAACAAGTGTGCGTTTTTAAGCACATACATTATACCGTCGTTGGCAGCCCATGGCGAGTCAACATAGTCATGGGTCACACGGTCTATGTCTACCCATCCTATGATTGCTCCTGTGGGCCACTGCTCATAGGGCGGCAGGATACCCTTTTTAATGTAGTTTGTTATGAGATTGTATCCGTGGCTGTCGAAACAATCTCTAAGGTCTTTGGCGTCTCGTGTGACGCTCGCTGCTATCAGGAATCGTTTGCACGGCGGTATCATTGCATTTCGGTTCTCGACATCTTTGATGCCGCAGGCTACAAGCATTGCCCAAGGTTGCCGGATGGCTAAACATTTCATGTGCATTATATGTTTTTTATGTTTTGTTGTTTGTGTTGTCTTTTTCGTCTCTTTGTGGCACGAGACGCTGTATCGGTTTGAAATTGTAGAAGAACCTGACGGCCACAAGGCGCAGCACTGTATAGGCAGGAATGGCCATTAGCATTCCGAACATTCCGCCAATGTGGCCAGCCATCAGTAGCACGAGGAATATCTCAAGGGGGTGCGCCTTAATGCTGGTTGAGTAGATTAGCGGTTGCATCAGTGTGTTGTCGATGAATTGGGCGAAAAGCATGACGGCCAATATGATGAGGGCGAAAATCCAAACGTTCACGTCAAGTCCGGCTCCCATTCCAAGTTTCAAGATTACGCCGAGTAGCACTCCCACCACCTCACCAATGAGTGGTCCAACGTAGGGTATGATGTTCATAACCCCGGCAAAGAATGCTATTCCTACGGCATAGCCAAAATCGAGCCGGGCGATAAGCCACAGTCCGAGCCAGTCAATCAGTGCGATGCCTACCATTTCGATCACCAGCCCAAGAAAATAGCGCGAAAGCAGCCTCTTGACATCCTCAAGCATCTCTACGACTGATGCCTCGTTTTTATCGGAAACAAGCGCGCATACGATACGGTCGAACAGACGGTCGTCCTTGATAAAGAAAAACGAAATGAATATTACTGCAAAAAAACCAACGAAGGCAGTCGATACTGCCGATGCTACCGATCCCACAAAGCCGCTGACACCGCTGACACTTACCAAATCTTTCAGCTTTTGCGAAGCAACTGCTGTCACGTCGAAATTGTCGCCTAACGAGGGGAATACATCTTTCATCCATTGGTTCAGGTTGTCTATAAGTTCGCTGCTCGATAAATTAGTTATATTGAGTGCTGTCGCATCGCGCACGATGTCGACAAACATGGGCACAATGCGTGTGAAAGTGAGCATCACAAAACCAATTATTATGACTATCGTAAGTATGGCGGCAACCCATTCGGGTATGTAGAGACGTTTGTACCGTACTCTGCGGAGGAGTCGCATAATGGGCATTCCGATGAGCGATACGACAAAAGCCAATACCAGATAAAGCAAAACCGTTCTGAAAAACCAGCAAAAGGCCACTATCGCCACACCTGCGGCAAGTTTGATGGTGAGCCCCGCAAGTTTGTTTATGTTGTGGTTTGCTTCCATGTGGTTATTTGCCGGTATAAAGTTGGATTATGTTCATCTTGGTCCATTTGTTGGGCTTTAGAGCTTCGTCTTCGCAGGTCGCGTCATAATAAGTTACGCGTCCTGCCAGGGCTGCGTCGACAAACGCTTCGAACTCTTGCATTGTGTCGGGCAGATAGCCAGCCACCTCGTGGCCGCGGCCTTTGAAGCGCATAATCCAATGCGGGTAGCGGTTTTTCTTGAAAGTTTCACAAGCCATGAGGCTCCTGCCAGTCGGTGTTTGCAGAGGTGGAAAGTGCGATAAAACACAATTTTGTCCTCGGTGCCATGAAAAAAACATGTGGGTGCTGGTGGTGTTGCGTACTTCAGTTTGCCGTGTGTCTCATACACCGCGCCGGCGTAGGGTATCACGGCTGCCGGTTTCCAGCCCTTGGGCAATACAGAGGCTTCGGCACGCGAATTGGCACGGCAGTAGTCGGTCTGTAGCACTGTCACGGCTCCAGCACTGTTGCCAGTAAGTATTATTTTGTCAGAATTAATTGCAAGCCGGTCGCTGTTGTCGATCAGATAGCGCAGTGCTGCGCAGCAGTCCTCGGTCGCAACGCGTATGGCACTGTCGAAATAGGTAAGCACTTTTGTCCATTTGATGCTGTCTCTGCTCATACGCCGTAGCCACAGGCGGTAGTCGATTGAGACGGCTGTGAACCCCTGCTCGGCAAGCAGTCGGCAGCATCGAGTTGCTGTGCTGTCGTTGCGGGCTCCCAGCACAAATCCGCCGCCAAAAACGTAAACCACAGTGGCGTGGTCGGGACGTGGTTTGGCGGGCCTGTAGATGTCGAGTTTCATCTCTTGTGTGCCGTGTGAAGTGTATGTATATGTCTCTTGCGCCGATGTGCCGCCGGCGGTCATCAGCAGCAATGCCAACACGATGACTCCAGGTTTCATGTGAAATATGGTTAAAATTACAGGTCGATATGAGCAGGCAGTCTGTATATGACACAACAACCGAAAGGCCTGCTATTTGTTTGTCACGTTAAAGTCGTATGTAATGCCTGTGTTCACGGTGAATGGCATATAGATGGCTTGGGTGTTGGCAAAAGGCTCTCCGTTGGAACCGTCGCCCCAAAGATGGCAGTAACCGACGTTCAGTGTCCATTTGAGTCGTTTTCCGCCCACACGGAAAAACAGCTGTGGCTCCAGCAATGCTACCGGACTGGTTGAGCGCATAACGCTTTCGGGAGTGCTTTCGGTGGCGGACTTGGTGTTTACTATGTTTGGCAACATGCAACCGGCTTTAACTCCAACACCGAGGTCTATGTGGCCGTTGGCGAGTCCGGCCCAGCCGAAGTCGGCTTGTGCGAATGGCAAATGGTAGCGTGCGGTGAACATACGCCCGTTGTTCTTGTCGTTCCAGTTGTTTCCGCCATAGCCGTAGCCGATGTAGCCTTCTAACACAGCGTTCTTCCATGATTTGAAAGCACCGGTTGCTACTTGTCCGTAACCACCGGCGGATCCGTTCCAGTTGGCATGGGCTTGCACTGCCAGCCATTCAGTGGCTCCGTAAGATGCCGTGGCTCCAATATACCCGTCGCCAAATGGAACACTCAACCCTATGCTGCCGTTCACTTGCAGCTCTCCTTTTTCGTGAATCAGAGGCATCTCAACCACTTGCGGACGGTAGGCAATGCATGAGGCAAAAAGGAATGCAACCACAAGAATTGTAACTGTTGAGAAAACAGCAGATTGTCTGAAAGTTCGCTTTTTCATGGCATGAATAAATGGCATAAAGTGTTCGTTAATTGACATAACCTTTATTCTAACGCTGTGGGCAACCGTTTTATTATTTCGTGGCGTTTATTATTTTAATGCAATAAACTGCAAGGAGTACCGTTATAATAAAAAACAATAAAAACATCACTACAATGAAAGGAAGTCAAATACCGTTCAAAAAAAACTACATCATGGGGATAAGCATTATCCTCGCGGCCTTTGTGCTGGGACTGATGATGATATTCACCGTCAAAACACTAAAATCGTTCGATGACACGGTGTCCGTGCGTGGGCTGTGTGAGCGCGAGGTCCCTGCCGATCGTGTGGCTTACCGCATAAGTTATTCCGAAAAAGCCAACACTTTGGCCGAGGCCCGCGGTCTTATCGACCACCACAGCAAGGCAGTGGTTGCCAAACTGAAAGAGGCTGGCATTGAGGACTCTGAAATATTCATCGGCAACCCCAGTATGGACGACCGTTATGCGTGGAGCAACGATGTCTCCCGCATAACCTACCGCTATAACGTGGGGCAAAGCATTAACGTATTCACCTCGAAGATGGATGTGATAGCAAAACTGCAGAAAACTCTTGAGAGCGAGCTGCTGAAAGAGGACATTCTTGCAAATGGCTACGCCGACTACCAGTTTCAGGGTCTCAATCAGATAAAACCAGCCATGATAGCCGAAAGTTTGGAAAAAGCCCGCGAAAGTGCAGAGGAATTTGCAAAAAACAGTCACAGCAAAATCGGAAAAATGCGCACGGCCTCGCAGGGCTATTTTGAGGTGAACGATCTTGATGAAACCACACCTCAAATGAAAAAAGTGCGTGTGGTGACAACAGTAGAGTATTATCTGAAATAAGCTGTCGGTATCCAATGTTCAAACAGTAACCGAAAATGTCTCTTCGTAAGACTCTCGCGTGGGTTCTATGGCCTTTTACTATTTCGTATGCCATAGTTGTGTCGATACGCAATATCCTTTTCGAACTTGGTGTGCTGAAGCAGACCATACCGCCTGTGACGACTGTCGGCGTAGGCAATCTCGTTGTGGGCGGAAGCGGCAAAACCCCTATGACCGACTATTTGCTGGGTCTGTTTGGCGACTCGTACAACACTGCATTTGTCAGTCGCGGCTACAAACGGAAAAGTAGGGGATGCGTGGTTATCGAGGCCGATGCATCACACCAGACCTGCGAGACCAGACAATCTGTGGTTGCCGATTTTGGCGATGAGACCGCCATGCTTCTCTCTAAACATCCACGCGTTTCAGCTACCGTATGCAAAAAACGCAACGAGGCCATTAACCGACTGCTCTCCTTGGATAATCCGCCCCAGCTTGTGATTCTTGACGATGTCTATCAGCATCGTTATGTCAAGCCTACTATCAACATTCTGCTGACAGAGTACGGCAGACTCTATTCGGACGACCACATACTTCCTTTCGGAGACTTGCGCGAACCGCGAGCCGAATCACGCCGTGCCAATGTCATTGTTGTCACCAAATCGCCCAAGAAGATTAATCGACTTGAAAAGCACATGATTGCCAGCAGGCTGAAAGCTCAAAGCTATCAGAAAATGTTTTTCTCCTATATTGACTATGGCGAACCTCAGCCGCTTCTCGATGCCCAACCTGTCGAACTGTCAGATGTTCGCTACATCCTTTGTGTCACAGGCATCGCTAACCCTTCGCCATTGCTCGACGAGCTGCGACGTCGCAATAAGAAAGTCGTGCATATGCCCTTTTCCGATCACCACGATTTCAACCGCAGGGATATTCAGGAGATAAGGAGACGTTTTGAGGCAATAGAGGGCTCGTCGAAAATAATCCTTACGACCGAGAAGGATGCCATACGGCTGCGCGAGTTGTTGAAGCCTGGAAAAGCAGTGACAAAGCAGAATTTGTACGCAGAAACTGTATCGCCCGAATCCCAGGACTCGATGGGTTCTGGTGAGTTGAGTGAATCCCCACACACTCTAACCGCAGCTTCTTCCGTGGCACTCCCTATCTACGTTCTCCCCATGTCTATACGTTTTCACGATGAGAATGGATACAGTTTCACGGACTATATAACCTCTATCGTGAAAGAAAATATCTCCTTTATGTCGCGTCTGCATACGCATCATCACGCAAAACCGACAATATGACCGAATTAAATAACAAGAAGGTGTATGTCGAGACATACGGATGCCAGATGAATGTGGCCGACAGCGAGGTGGTACGTTCTATTTTGAAAAGCGAGGGCTGTGTTTTCTGTTTGTCGGCAAATGAGGCTGATTTTGTGCTAATAAACACTTGTGCCATCCGCGACAACGCGGAACAGAAAATTCATCGTCGCCTTCGCGAATTGCGAGTCGTTCAGCAGCGGCAGTCCACACGGAATGCCAAGGGGTATGATATACAAAAAACCTATATTGGCGTGCTTGGCTGTATGGCCGAGAGGCTGAAGCAGCAGCTCATGCGTGACGAAGAAAATGTCAGTTTTTTGGTTGGACCCGACTCTTACCGCAAGTTACCGGATATAATGCGCAGGGTCGCCCAAGGAGACAGGGTTTCGGAAACTGTGTTGAGCCCAAGCGAAACCTATTCCGACATCTCTCCTGTTAGGTTTGACGGCAATGGCATATCGGCCTTTATCTCTATTATGCGTGGTTGCCAGAACTATTGTGCCTATTGTGTGGTGCCATACACGCGTGGACTTGAGCGTAGTCGTGACGCAAGGTCTATAATAAACGAGGCACGTGCACTTTTTGGCGAGGGATATAAGGAAGTGACGCTTTTGGGTCAGAACGTAAACTCCTACAAGGCTGGCGACATGTCTTTTGCACAGCTTATAGCTAATGTGGCCGAAATATCACCTGAGCTGCGCGTGCGGTTCGCCACATCGCATCCAAAGGATCTTTCCGACGAGCTTTTGGCCACTATGGCGGAATACCCCAATATTTGCAGATGCATCCACCTACCGCTTCAGAGCGGAAGCAATCGTATGCTAAAGCTGATGAACCGGAGATATACCGCAGAATGGTATATGGATCGAATAGAGGCTGTTCGACGTTATTTACCAGACTGTTCGATAACGACAGACGTAATAGCTGGTTTTTGTGGCGAGTCGGAAGACGACCACAGAGCCACGCTCGACATTTTCCGCCGCGTACAATACGACTACGCCTATATGTTCAAGTTCTCTATGCGCCCCGACACCTATGCTGCAAAACACCTGAAAGACGACGTACCCGACGAGGTGAAGAAACGTCGGCTTGAGGAAATAATCATGTTGCAGGGCGAGATTGCCCTTCGCAACAATCAACGTGATGTCGGCAAACGTTTTCGGGTGTTAGTCGAGGGTACGTCGCATCGTTCTAAAGATCAGTTTTTCGGACGAAACAGTCAGAACAAGGTTATCGTTTTCGATCGTGGCGATGCCATTCCCGGTTCTTATGCCAATGTCGAGGTGACTGGATGCACAGCGGCAACTCTTATGGGCCGGCTGGTTGAATAGTGTCTCTTTAGGTCGGCATATCGTAATTGTGTCACTCATCTCAATCCCCAACTCATCATGAAAAAGAACGGTTTTATGCAGAAACACCCAATTGTCAAACACTTGCTGCTTATGCTGGCCATCTCGGTTGCAATTGTGGTATTGGTTTTCATCTTTGTGAAAATCTATTCCCGCCACGGGCAGGAATATGCTATCGAAAACTACGCCGGGCAGTTGTATAGCGAGGTTGTGGCTACAAACTCTCTTGGGTTGAGATTCGTTCTGACCGACTCTGTTTTCAGCGACGAGTATGCGGCAGGAACTATTCTGTCGCAGGATCCGCCCGCCGGGGCTACGATAAAAAAAGGCCGTAAAGTTTACCTTACTGTTTCCTCTTCTAAACCCGACGATGTTCTTATGCCCGACGTGGTCGATATGTCGCTGCGTCAGGCTGTCTCGCAGCTGATGAGCGAGGGATTGTCCATAGGCCGTCTCTACTTTGCCGAAAGCCAATACCGCAATGCTGTGCAGTCGGCAAGCGTTAAGGGGCGTAAGGTAATCGCTGGCCAAAAAGTTACGCACGGCACGGTGGTTGACCTCACCGTCGGCAGAGGCAACAACGATGTGGGCACTGTGGTGCCTGTACTGATAGGCAAGAACCGTGAAGGGGCGCAGCGGGCTGTCTTTTCGTCATCGCTTAATATATCCGAACATTTCAATTCCAATGTGTCTAACAAGGCCAATGCTAAAGTATACAAGCAGGACCCTGTGTGTTCGGATGAGAAATACCCGTTAGGTGCTTCGGTGAATGTGTGGTATTGCGATCCGGGCGAGTTCGAACGTAACCGCCGCGCCGCCGACCGCGAAATCGATTCGCTCAAGCGTGTCGCTGACAGTTTGCGTCGTGCACTCGAAATGGAGGACGAGGGTTTGCTGGATGACATTGATTTCGATTTCATTGATATTGATGATATCTGGTAGAAATCTACAAGTTTCTAAAATCAAGTTGTTGCGTGCCGTTTGCATCATAATGTTATGCTCATTTGCTGTCTGTATTCAGGCACAGGAGGTATTAGTGCCATTGTGGGGTGGTGTTGGTAATGAAAGTTTTGAGCGCAACGGTCAGCGGCAGGGGCAAAAACAGCTTTATTCTCATAATATCCCCTTTTTTGACGATTTCTCACAAGCGACGCTCGACAATCGTAGGTGGTGCAATCCCCAGTCTCTTGTGACTAATGGCTGGGGGCTTTATCCTCCTACTCTTGGTGTGGCGCTACTCGATGCTGTGGATGAAAACGGCAACCTCTACCGCCACTCTTCTTTGCCTTTCTCTGCCGACACGCTTCTTTCGGCTATCGTGCGGTTGGACAGCGTTTTTTATCCTTTCGCCGAATCAATCTCCCCTGCCGACTCGCTGTATTTCAGTTTTTTCTACCTCCCTGGCGGAAAGTTGGGCGAATCAGGTGGTCGTATAGGCGATGTGCCGGAACCGCAGGATTCGCTCGTGCTTGATTTCTATGTCAAATCCTCCGATTGCTGGGTCACGGTTTGGTCATCACCCGGCATTAGCCCAGACAACCTGTACCGCCAAACGGGTGTTTACTGGCAGCGTGCAATGATACCTGTTACGGATACTGTTTATATGACCGACTCTTTCCGTTTCCGCTTTCGAAACATTTGCAGCCTTGATCCTTCAACTACGCCTGGCATCATTGCCAACAGCGACCAGTGGTATCTCGACTGTGTCTTTCTCGACAGGTATCGGTCGTTCGATGACGTTTGTGAACGAGACGTGGCTTTTGTGCATCAAGCTCGCTCGTTGCTGAAAAACTATTGCGCCATGCCTGCCCGTCACTATCGACGCTCGGAAATGACCGAAAACACGTCGGCCTTGATAACCAACCGTTTCTCTCAAACAGTGGCTTCACACTACGAATATTATGTAATCTCTGAAAATGGGGATACTGTACACTACTATGATGGCGGCTTTCAGAATGTTCCGTCGTTTCCTGCTACAGGCGAATATCAGTCAGACATTTATCATGCTGCTCCACCCGTTGCCTTTGCATTCCCCGCCGACGGCGCAAAAACGTCCTACAGAGTTGTTCATGTAGTGAAGGAGGGTGTATTGGGTGACGATTTCCCTCGTAATGATACAACCGTTTTCCTACAGGTGTTTGACGACTATTTTGCCTATGACGATGGAACTGCTGAAAATGGATACGGTCTGACTTCCACAAGCAGTAACGTATTTCTTGCTTGTGCCTTTCAGCTCAACGAACCCGACACATTGCTCAGTGTCCGCATGTTTTTCAACCACGTACGCGATGACGAGAACGAGAATATGCCATTTCGTATAGCGGTGTGGCGTGCAGGCAGCAATGGCCCTGGCGAGCGTATATACCGTGATGAGACGGCACGGCATCCGGCATTTGCCGGTCTCAACTCTTTTGTGGAATATGAGCTTGAGTATCCTGTGCCTCTCAATGGCCTTGTATATATCGGAATAGAGCAGGAGGGGGGTGACTACATCAATATCGGCTTCGACCGCAACTATAACCATTCCGACAGGCTCTACTACCGAATCGGCAGCGAGTGGCAACGGGCTTCAGTGGCTGGTTCTATAATGTTGCGCCCCTGTTTTGTGCCGTTTAGTGGCAGTATGGGAATCGGCAATGCTGATGCTGGTAAAATTGTGAATATTGCAAACATTTTTCCCAATCCCACATCAATTGGCCGGTTTACTGTTGAAAACATCGTGCCGGGTTCTCTGTTGACTCTTTGTGATTCGAGGGGTGTGGTCTTGGCGACATATCGTGTATGCCAGCCAGTGTGCACATTGCCGTGTTCAGATTTGCCCCGAGGTGTCTATTTTCTGTCGATTGTCGCACCGTCAAACGATACTCGTCTCGTGAGAAAATTGATTGTCAGATAAGCCACACTGTTTCAACCTAACAATTTTAATTCAATATTTCATCTGCCATCATGGATACCGAACTTGTAAATCAAGATAATATCGTTTCCGCAACAGTGTCGGACGACGAACTGTACGAACGGCATCGCATCACCGTCGACCCAGGACAAGAGGCGATGCGTGTCGACAAATTTCTGCAGCAACGGTTGTCGGGTGTTAGCCGTACCAAGATAAAGTTGGCCACGCTCAACTCTTGTGTCCTTGTCAACGGATCGCCATGCAAGGCCAGTTATAATGTAAAGCCCCTCGACGTTATCTCTGTGCTGTTGCCATATCCACCGAATGTCTACGACATTGTAGCCGAGGACATTCCTGTAAATATTGTATATGAGGACGACGACATAATTGTTGTCGACAAAGCTGCAGGTATGGTTGTACACCCTGCCGTCGGCAATTTTACGGGAACTCTGGTAAATGCACTCTCTTACCATCTCAAAGACGAAACGGGCGCCGACGGGCAACCACTGAAGCCATACTTGGTACATCGTATCGACAAAGACACATCTGGCTTGCTCCTGATAGCGAAGAATGAGGCGGCACAGGTGATGTTGGCCAAACAGTTTTTCGACCACACCACTGAACGCAAGTATGCCGCTTTGGTTTGGGGCGACTTCGACGAAGATGCCGGCACTGTGGTCGGTAACATAGCCCGTTCGCAGAAAGACCGACGTGTGATGGCCGTATACGATGACCCAGAGGTGGGAAAACATGCTGTTACCCATTGGCGCGTCGTCGAACGCTTTGGCTATACAACTCTTATAGAATGTGTTCTTGAAACAGGACGCACACACCAGATAAGGGCACACATGAAGCATATCGGCCACCCTCTCTTTGCAGACAGTGCCTATGGTGGAGACAAAATCCTGAAGGGAACCACATTTTCGAAATACAAGCAGTTTGTCGACATTTGTTTTGCCGCCATGCCACGGCAGGCTCTACATGCTTTTATCCTCGGTTTCGAACACCCCACGACCCACAAACGCATGCATTTCGAAAGCCCCTTGCCCAACGATATGACCACTGTTCTCGAACGATGGAGATCTTACGTCGCCGGTCGCATCTGATGTCGTGAAAATCTGCATCCCCATTTCTGTTTAGAGAAAAGCGTATAAATTCGCAGAACTGATATGAAAGTGTAGCGGTTTTGTTATTTGGTCATGCTATAGCGTTAAGATGGTAGGTGTTACGTGCCGATGGCTGCTGCTGAAAAATTTGTCAAGCAGAATAAAACAATTGCAAAAGTTGTTTATTGTATGTCACAATTTCATCTATTCTCTGTGTTGATAATAACGCTTCTTTTTTGTTTAAATCAACTGTTATGATGTTTTCAATATCGTTTATGCGTAAAAAAGACATCATAGGTACACGGAAACTTGCTCTAATATTTATATTTCCACTTGTTGTGAACTCTGCATGTTTTTCGGATGACAAATAAATCAAATTTCGTTTATCGTCAATGTATTGGGCATCTTTCTTGTTGATAGCCCTTTTGAAAGGTATGATGTGGTGAAGTTCATAATTTTGTTGTTTTTCGATGTTGTGATAATTAAAATACTCGTCTCTCGGTTTTTGTTTTCGTTTTGCAGGTTGAGTGAACAAGCCGTAATTCCCATCATTAAGCATTAACTGTCCGTTTATCACCTTAAAATAGGTTGAGTTACCGAGCAGCCCAAAAATCTGTTGACTTTCGTTTTTCCAATTGCTGAAGTCACGTGCATGAACCTTTGTACCGACGTTTCTTTTAGGGTCACAGTATTCTTTCAAAAGACTATAAACTTGATTTCTCTGTGAATCAGTTAGCCTCCGATATTCGGAAAGATACATTAGCTTATCATTATATTTAACGCATTTCCTGCTATCAGACAGAATAAACATAAACTCCAAGATGTCAATGGTTTCAAATCGTTCATCCGTGGTTAGTAGTTCAACAAGTTCCGTGGCTGCGTTTTTAGTCAAACAATCCACTGTATCTGTAAAGTATTTCCGTCTTTCAAATTCGTTTTTTGCGGTAGCAAACTTAAGACCTAATTTTGACAGAGACACTTTATAAACACAACTCCGATGCTGTTTCACTTTATTTTCAACGTTCGTTATTGCATCGACAATTCTGTCCTTATTTCTATCAAACCTGTCAATCAATCCTGCACGTGCTAAATCTGGAAAAGTGTTTTTTTTAATGGAGTTGATCGTACCCTTCCCCACACTTTCTTTTATTTTGCTCACAATCTTGTAGTAATATTCTGCTTCCAATTGACGGGTCCCGTTGTCGTCCCCCACATGAATAATAAACGATTTGTCGCCAACGGTTTTATATATGACGTCGATTAATGTCTTGCAGTAGTTATAAGTAAGTCGATTGTGCTGAGAAATTTGAATACCACGGTAATTATCATCCTCCACTCTGTCAATAATGTAATTGATAAACAGGTTTTGGTTGGCCACGTTCTCTATACTTTTAAGAATTTCATAATTTGTCATAGGTCAATCCGTTATTTGTTAATATTCTAATATACTCTTCGTTAGCCTCACATCCAATAAATTGTCTGTTAGTGTTCTTGGCAATCTTACTTGTAGTTCCGCTGCCGCTGAACAGGTCAAGAACCAAATCGCCCTCGTTGCTACTTGCACATATCATCCTTTCAATCATCTCATCTGGTTTTATTGTTGGATGAGGTGGTTTTTGTACTTTTCCGTCAACTTTTACTTTGTGTCGTTGTGATGCAATTTCCCACACATCATTGCAGAGTTTCCCTTTTTCATTAGGAAACCATCGCTTACCGTTCTTTAGTAATCCCTTTTTTGCCGCATGAACCATCCTTTCAGTAGATATGTATGGGATACGCACATCATCGAAGTTGAAAGTGTATTTGTCCGACATGGTATAAAACAGTATTGTCTCCTGCGTATTTACATACCTTTTTCTTGTGGAGCTAAAACCGTCTTTCTTATACCATGTTATCCAGTTTCGAAGTATTAGTTCCCTTTGTCTAAGGTGATAAAGTAGGATTGCCGAGTTATATGCATTGTTAAAGAAATACAAGGACGCTGTTGTTTTGCATTTTGGAAGTAGTGCGTCAATCCATTGAAACATGAAATTAAAATATTCCTTTTCGGATTGGTATTTATCCCAGTCCGCCTTTGCCATATTGTACGGCGGATCGGCTATAACCAAGTCAGCTGACGAATCGTCCAGCGAATTCAGGAAATCAAAAATGTCTGCCAAATAAATCCGGTTGTAACGCATGGTCTGCCAGTTGTAGTTTTGCTTGAATAATTGGTTTGTAGTGTTCGTACAGTTCGTATCCCACGTAGTGGCGGTTGAGTGATTTTGCCACTTTCAGTGTCGTGCCACTGCCTGCAAAAGGATCAAGGATCACATCATTTTCAAAACTGAAAAGACGAATACACCTATATGCTATCTCCTCCGGCATAATAGCTGAATGTTTTCCATAGGCTATATCGCTTTTGTTGGGAACAGGTATGTCCCAAATTTGCTTTGTGAAAGTGGTCCACTCTTGCTCGGAAATCTTGCTTCGCTCTTTGTCAATCATTCTTGCCTTCTCCGGCATACCGTCTTTCACGTACACTGTGATGAACTCAGTTGTGTTTTGTGCATAAAAATTCCGCGGATATGGATAACTTCCAAACATCAGCCGTTTTGATGAATTAATCCTGTTCCAGATGTACAAATCCATCAGGTACAGATGGGTGCCAGACAAGATAGATTGCTGTATACTACTTTGAATGTCATAGATATGGCGGTTGTAATGCGTGTTCAGATCTTGCTTGCACATTGGCATCAACGGCACGTTTACACAAAGCTTACCGTTAGGCTTAAGCACTCTTTCGCATTCTTTCCACACGGAAAGAAGCAACTGAATGTATCTATCGAATGTATTATATGCTCCGATATCCTCGCTCCTACTTTTCGAGTGCTGTAATGTCTGATAACCGTTTTTGGAATAATCCTTGACGTTATAGTAAGGCGGAGATGTTACAATAAGGTGTATACTTTCGTCGGGAATCTCCAGCATTGAAGTGCTACTCCCGAAATACACTTTATCCCAAATTGGATGAAAATCATTTTCGATTGCCATAAGTTTTGCATTATGGCGAAAGCTTTTATGCGGAAAAGACTATGGTATTTCTCGGACAAAAAAAGAGCGCAGACTTTTTTATCTACGCTCCTTAGGTCCTGAGAAATACCCGTTACTGTAAATAAATCCGCCTACGCAACTGTAGGCGCTTATTATTTATTCAACTAGTAACTTTCAATTGAATTTCTCAGGTTCAAGGAGCCGTTACCGAATAAATAGCAAACGCTATTGTTATTTATTTTTTTTACAATCTATTTTCTGTGATCATTGTGTTATCTTAATATGGTTGGATACAATACAATGTTGGCTTTACTCTCGTAAACAAACGCAAAATTACTCCTTTTTTTGGAAACAGAATTGTAAAAAAAAAACCGGTATCGTTTTCATACCGGCTTTTAGTTAGTGACCCTGCTGCGATTCGAACGCAGGACCTACTGCTTAGAAGGCAGTTGCTCTATCCAGCTGAGCTACGGGGCCTCTCTCTCTTTGTCGGGATAGCCCGACTCGAACGGGCGACCTCATGCTCCCAAAGCATGCATACTAACCAACTGTACTATATCCCGAATCCTGTTTGGGTAAGAACTCTTTATGAGCTGTTGTGTCGCAGGAATTGGTCACACTGCGATTTTCACTCATAAAACAAAAGGCTTTTTCAAGCCTTTTGTCTTTTGCGGAGAAGGGGGGATTCGAACCCCCGGTACCCTAATCGAGTACGACAGTTTAGCAAACTGTTGGTTTCAGCCACTCACCCACCTCTCCTTAACTGTATCATCCGCCAGACTTCCAGCGAAATCGGGTGCAAAGGTACTAACTTTCCTTCAAACAAACAAATTTTTTTGTTTTTTGATACCGTTTATCACACTAAAAGACCCCGATAGAGCAGCTACATTATTTCTTCTTCGCTTGATTTGCAACGCTTTGCATTTTGGCTGCGATTTCTTCTTGATTGCCGACGAAATAGTCCTTTTGTAACCTCATTGTATCGTCGAACTCGAAGACGTATGGCACTGCCGTTGGAATATTGAATGCAATTATCTCATCGTTGCCCATTCCTTTCAGCTCCTTCACTATGCCGCGCAGACTGTTGCCGTGTGCCACGACCATAATTTGGTTGTGCTTCTCGAATGCTTTCAAAATCGTGCCTTGATAGTAGGGCATAAGGCGTGCGATGGTGTCCTTTAAAGCTTCGGTGAGTGGAATCTCCTCATCGGATAGTGTGGCATAGCGGGCATCCATTCTGGGGCTGCGAGGGTCGTCTATATCGAGTTTCGGAGGTTGTACATCAAAACTGCGTCGCCATAGTTTCACCTGCTCGTCGCCATATTTCTGGGCAGTGTCGGCCTTGTTAAGGCCTTGTATGGCACCATAGCTTTTCTCGTTCAGTCGCCAGCTTTTTTCCACCGGAAGATAATCCATATCCATTGCGTCTAATATCTGGTTAAGTGTCTTTACGGCGCGTTTCAGATATGAGGTGAAACACAACTCTGGCTTGTATCCCTCTTTTTTAAGCAATAGGCCAGCCTCGTAGGCTTCATGGCAGCCGAACTCCGTGAGGTCTACATCGGTCCAGCCCGTAAAAAGATTTAGTTTGTTCCATGCGCTTTCGCCGTGACGTACAAGGATTAGTGTTTTCATGATGATTTGGGGATTGAAATTATAAAGTGTGGACTAATAGTTGTGCGGACGTGTACGGATACCTGAGTGCAAATTTATGCAGTCGGGTGACTATTTTTTCTTTTTGGTTTCCTTTGGCGGTTGATAGCCCTCGGTGTATATTCCTTCGTGAAGTAGCCCTTTGTGAGACATCACCACAAGCGTCGCACCCAGCAGCACGAACGGCACACTTAACCATTGCCCCATACTGAAAAAGCTGTTACCCAAGTCAACGGTACGCACTTTTGTGAACTCAAGAAGTATGCGTATCATGAAAAGTGCGATAAGCCACCATCCGAAAAGTCTCCCGTTGTGCAGGTCTCCTCTCTTTTTTCTATACACCAGCAGGCTTACGACAAAGAGAATCAGGTAACAGACGGACTCGTACAGTTGTGTCGGGTGGCGAGGGTTGGGACCAGCGCTGTGGTCTCGTTCGAATATAACCCCCCATGGCACTGTGGTTTCGTAGCCCCAAATCTCCGAATTCATGAAATTACCGAAACGGATGAATGCTCCCCCCAAGGCCACGACGATACAGATTCGGTCGAGCACCCACCAGGTGTTGATATGCTTTTGCTTGTAGAACAGCCATAGGGCAAACAGAATGCCAACCGCTGCGCCGTGGCTGGCGAGACCCTGATAGCCCGTGAAGTGGCCGTCCGATATGGGTATTATCATCTCCCACCAGTGGTCGGACGTGAGGTAGTACCCCGGCTCGTAGAATAGGCAGTGCCCCAGCCTTGCGCCTATCAGTACCGCGAGAAACATATATACCACCAGCGCATCAGCGTGCCGTACATCGACATTCTGCTGCTTAAACATCCGGGTAAGTATCAGATAGCCGAAAATAAATGCAAATAAAAAACCGAATGAGTACCACCTAAGGCTGAAATCGCCTATGTGGATCAGTACGGGGTCGGCGTTCCAATGGATGTATAGCAGGTCAAGCATTGCGAAAGGGCATTTGAATGTGATGGATTAAGATGTTAATGCTGGGGCTATGTTTTGTCAGGCATTCGCCCTGCTGTTTTATTTGGCGTAGTTGATGGAACGTGTTTCGCGTATAACGGTAACCTTGATTTGTCCGGGATAGGTCATTTCGCTCTGAATCTGCTTGGAGAGGTCGTAGCTGAGTTTGTTGGCATCCGTATCGCCAATTTTGTCGGCACCCACGATGACGCGCAGTTCACGTCCCGCCTGTATTGCGTAGGTTTTCACTACGCCTGGATATGTCATGGCCATCTCTTCAAGTTTGTTGAGGCGGTTGATGTAGGCTTCCACCACTTCACGGCGTGCGCCAGGACGTGCGCCACTGATTGCATCGCACACCTGTATGATAGGTGAGATAAGGTTGTTCATCTCTGTTTCGTCGTGGTGTGCGCCGATTGCATTGCAAACGTCGGGATGTTCTTTGTATTTTTCGGCCAGGTGCATTCCGAGGATGGCATGTGGCAGGTCGGGCTCGTTTTCAGGTACTTTGCCGATGTCGTGGAGCAGCCCCGCTCTTTTCGCCAGTTTCGTGTTGAGTCCAAGTTCAGCGGCCATTGTTGCCGCCAGATTGGCCACCTCGCGCGAGTGCTGCAGTAGGTTTTGGCCATACGATGAGCGGTATTTCATGCGCCCAATCATTCGCATAAGCTCATGGTTCATGTTGAGTATGCCAAGATCAATGCAGGTCCGTTTGCCCACCTCGTTTATCTCCTGCTCGATTTGGCGGCGGGTTTTTGCCACAACCTCTTCGATACGTGCGGGGTGGATGCGTCCATCGGTCACGAGTTTGTGCAGAGCCAGTCGTGCTATTTCGCGGCGTACGGGGTCAAAGCCAGACAGTATGATCGCATCGGGCGAGTCGTCGATAATGACCTCCACACCAGTGAGCGATTCGAATGTGCGTATGTTGCGACCTTCGCGACCAATGATACGGCCTTTCACCTCCTCGTTCTCCAGGTTGAAAACGCTTACGGTGTTCTCGACGGCGTGTTCAGTGGCAGTGCGTTGGATGGACTGTATGACAATCTTTTTCGCCTGCTCGTTGGCTGTCATCTTGGCCTCCTCAACAATGTCAATGATACTGTTTGCTGCTTCGGCCTTGGCCTCGTCCTTCATGGCCTCGATAAGTTGAGATTTGGCTTCTTCGGCACTGAGTCCAGCGATGTGTTCCAGCTTTTCGACACTTTCGCGGTGAACTTTCTCGACTTCCTCCTGACGTTTGTTGAGTACGGCGATTTGGTTGTTAAGATTGTCGCTAACGCATTTCAGCTCGTTGCTTTTCTTTTGCAGCTCCTCTACCTTTTGGGTAAGCACCTGCTCGCGTTGCTTAAGTTTCTGCTCCACCTGTTGGAGTTTGTTGTTGCGTTCGTTGCACTGTTTCTCGTGTTCCGATTTGAGTTGCAAAAATTTTTCTTTCGCCTGCAAGTTTTTTTCTTTTTTAATCATTTCGCCTTTTTCCTCGGCGTCTTTGAGAACCTGCTGGCTCTTAGCCATAAGTTTGTTTCGCATGACGGTCGTGCAGAGCCACCCTGCAACTCCGCCTCCGACCACAAGTCCGATAATACCGATAATAATTTCAATCCACATAGTTTTAATTTTTTTGTGAAGGAAACGGATGTGTTGCTCAAGTTGGCGCTTGCAAAGAAAAAAACTGCATCAAAACCCTCCGGGAGCTTAGAAAACTCTGTTAATGTTAGGATTTGAGTGCCGGGTGTATCAATTGTACAATCTACCCACCCATGAGCTTACTCGGTATGTAAATAATGTTGAGTTTACAAACTGTTTCGGGCTTGATGCAGAGGTTCGTTTCGAGTTATGGCGCAGAAGTTTTTGGGTCGTGGACTTAAACTTGTAACTCATCGGATCTCGCTTTGTCCAGAATCCTCTCCAGACTCTCGAGTCTTTTGCGCAGTGTTTCTTCGCTGCCGCTGGTGACTTGTTCAAGTTTTGTCAGTTGGGTTGTTTTGGCTATGGCAACCATTGCAAGCAAATCTTGATAGTCCTGATAGGCATAGTTTTTTTTATAGGCCGTAATCTGCGCGTTGATCTTTTCGGCAGCCGATAGGATGAATGCTTCGTCGCCTGGGGCGACTTTCAGTTTGTAGTTTCTGTCCAATATGTTCACCGTGACTGGTATATCGTTCATCGGATGCCTTCTATTTTTTTGTCAGTATCAAGAGACTTTTGTCGATCTCTTTGATGAGTCGGTTGATTCTTAACTTTATCTCTGTAGAATCGCCCTTTTGAGCAAGTGCGTTTCCTAATTTTAGTATTTTGTTTTGTTCTGTTAAATTGTTAATTAATACGTTTTTATCTTCCAATGCTTTCTGCATGTCTTTGCGTTTGCCGTCGAGGTCTCTTATCCTGTCGTGTAGCGATATGTTTTCGTTCACCAGTGCCTCGACACGTTTCTCGATCCGCTCAAACAAGTCATCAACTTCTGACATGGTTCACGCTTTTTTACATACATTCAGCGATGCAAATATACGAAATATTTTTAGATTCATTTTTTGGGCTTAAATTTTATTCAGCTTTTACCTTGAGGTGCACTTCTAACATGAAATTAAGCCATGCGGATGGTATATGTGCGATTAGTCCCCAATCTTCAGAATATGCCCCATACGTTCCTGTTTAGTCTTGAGATAGCGGACGTTGTATGGGTTTGGTTCAATCACAATCGGCACCGTGGCCACTATCTGCAGGCCGTAGCCTTCAAGTCCGCTTCGTTTGACGGGATTGTTGGTAATAAGTCGCATTTTCTTGACCTTGAGATCACGTAGAATTTGAGCTCCAATACCGTAGTCGCGTTCGTCTGCTTTGAAGCCGAGGCGTAGGTTTGCATCTACAGTGTCGAGCCCCTGTTCCTGAAGGTGATATGCTTTGAGTTTGTTGACCAGCCCGATCCCGCGCCCTTCTTGACTCATATATACCACGAGACCTTTTCCTTCACGATTGATCATCTCCATGGCACGGTGCAACTGATCGCCGCAATCGCATTTGCAGCTTCCGAAGATATCGCCAGTGGCACAGCTTGAATGGACCCGCACAAGCACAGCTTCATCGTCGGTCCACTCACCCTTTTTTAGAACCATGTGTGTGGCGCAGTTGTCGAGTTGTGTGTAGGCAATCAGGCGAAAATCGCCCCATTTGGTGGGTAGTGACACTTCCTCTTCCTTGCGGATAAGAGTCTCGTGCGCCACACGGTAGGCGATAAGGTCCTTGATGGTAATGATTTTCAAGCTGAATCTTTCAGCAACTTTGATCAGTTGTGGCATGCGTGCCATTGTGCCGTCGTCGTTGATAATCTCTATTAGTGCACACGCAGGATAGAGACCAGCGAGTCGTGCGAGGTCGATTGAGGCTTCGGTATGACCTGCTCTCACAAGAACCCCCCCGTTACGGGCACGCAGTGGGTTGATGTGACCTGGACGGCCCAAGTCGTTGGGTTTCGTATTGGGGTCGGCCAACGCTCTTATGGTCATTGCGCGGTCGTGCATCGACACTCCCGTCGTGCATCCGTTGCCGAGCAAATCGACAGTCGTTGTGAAGGGTGTACCCAACAGTGATGTGTTGTCGTGTACTTGCATATCGAGGTTCAACTCGTGGCATCGTTCTTCGGTGATCGGCGAACAGAGTACCCCACGCCCGTAGCGTAGCATGAAATTCACTGCTTCGGGGGTAATCATTTCGGCGGCAATGATGAAATCACCTTCGTTTTCACGGTCTTCGTCGTCAACTACTATCACAAATTTACCTTGTTTGAAGTCCTCGAGAGCCTCTTCTATTGAATTGACTTTAAAGTTCATATATGTAAAATAGTCTATGGAATTTTTGCTGTGAAGTCGTGCAAAGATACGATTTTTTATGTATGTTCGCGTGTTCAGGTTTTGACCCGACGTTTGAAAAGACGCACTACTGGATGTTGAATGGTTTTGATATCCATTCTAAGGTCGGCTCGAAAGGGTACCATCATAGGTTATCACGCTTTTGGGTTGTTTTTTGAGTGTGATGATGTTCGGTCGTCTTTCTGCTGGTGTACAGGACTATTGTTGCTCCTCAAAAAAAAAAACAGCCGTTGTGAAACCAACAGCTGTTTTTAGTTTGAATAAGTCCGACAGAACTATTCAATCATGCGGTAGAAGGAGACGCGGCGGCTGATGGCGTTCTTGCCAGTACCGAAAGTCTCTTCGATACCTCTGCCTTCGCAGGTGAGACGGTCAGAGTCAATTCCATATTTATTGACGAGAATGTCTTTTACCTTCTCGGCACGTTCTTTTGAAAGTTTTTGGTTGTATTCGTTCGTACCGGTGGCATCGCAGAAACCGACAACATTAAGCTTGAGGTCGCTGTTGTCTTTCATAATCTTGGCAATAGCCTTAAGCTTTGCCTGCTCGGCATCAGTAACATCTTTTTGGTTGGTAGCATAGTTGACAGAGAATGGAAGAGCGTAGTAGGTGTACTGATCTTTCTTCATGTCTTCAATGCGTTTTGCGAGTTCGTCGTTGACAGGTTTCTGTGCATTCTTGAGCTGGTCTTCGAGGTCTTCGATGCGAGACTCTAGTTTGCGCTCTCTGTCTTTACTGTTGGTGAGTTCGTTTGCAAGGTCGTTGACCTGCTCCTGAAGAGCATCGCAATTGTCGTTTTTGGCTGAATTGCAGCATGCGACAAGTTCTTTGTCAGCCTTGGTGAGACCGAAATTGTACATGTAACCGATACCGAGGTAGGAGTTGCATCTGCCAGTCACAGGGCTGCCTTTGAACCAGAATTTGGGGTTGCAGACATCGTCGACACCTACGAGACCGTCAATGAAGAGAGTGTTGTGCTCGTTGATGTACCAGTCGAACTCCATACCACCTCTGGCGTAAAGGCACCAGTTGCCATTGGCACCGTTGCTGAGTCTGTAGCCAATGCCGCTACCAGCCATAATGAAGAGGTCGACTTTGCGATCGGGGTTGTAGCTGAAAGCGTTCATAATGGACCACATCATGTCGGCTCCAGCGGTACCGTAACGGTCAGCGGGATATTTTGCCGTCGAGGTGAAACGTGGGAGACCGATGTAAAGTCTTACGTTCCACAGGGGGTGGAATTTCTTCTGAACGAAGACGTGAGCGCCCAGACCCAGAGAACGGAATACATCACCGTTCTGTTTGTTAATCTGGATGTTCATGCCGAAGTCGGCACCGATAGACCAATTGCTCCAGAATCCCATACGCGGGTAGTCTTGCACTCTGGGCTTTTCCTGTGCTGACACGCCAAACGAGAAACTCAAGATGGACAGCAGCACTCCAAATTGTAAAATTCTTTTTGTCATTTGTGTTTGATTTTTAACGCGTAGCGTTTGTTTTGTAAAATACGAGGTTCTTACTTCATTTAATCGCCGTGCGGGAGAACCCGATGCCCATACTTTGACTTGATAGTTTCAAATTGCAAAAATATGATTTTTTTTTAATTTAGGTCAATTTTTTTTCTCTACGTTAAAAACGTTCGCTTCAAGTGTCTGATATTCTTTTGTGTAGTAAAAATATTTTTTCAAATAAAAAAATGCCATCTAAAAAAAGATGGAAGATGGAGGCATATTTGGACACTGTTTTGGGGAATTTTTTCGCAAAAATATAGCCAAATACATAACATTTGAATATGAATGACGTTTTTAATATAAATATGTATTATGAGTGCAATAAAACTTAACACACAAGGGATAGAGAATTATGTCACGGATACTGATTTGGAGATCATATCGGACGAAATAGAAAATGCGCGTGAAATGCTTGTTACTGGCAGCGGTGCGGGGAACGATTTTCTAGGGTGGCTGAAACTGCCGTGCGTCATAACCGATGAGGAAAGAAGTGCGATAGTGGCCGAAGCGGAGCGTATGGCTAAAATGTCTGACACAGTGGTGGTGATTGGTATCGGCGGGTCGTATCTCGGCACGCGGGCTGTTGTTGAAGCCTTGCTCGACAAGGATAGAAAAAATAGGGCTGCGGATATTGTGTATGCAGGCCACACGATGGATCCGGACTATTACGCGCGCATTATGAAGCGTATCGAAAATGAGGATTACTCGGTCATTGTCATCTCCAAATCTGGCACTACCACCGAACCCGCGATTGCATTCCGCCTTTTTCGCCAGCATTTGGAAAAGAAATACGGTAAAGAAGGGGCTCAACGGCGTATAGCAGTTATAACCGACTCTCAAAAGGGCGCATTGCACGCGATTGCTGAGACTGAACGGTATCCACAATTTATTATACCCGACAGTGTTGGAGGGCGTTTTTCGGTACTTACGCCGGTGGGTCTGTTACCGATAGCTGTAGCCGGTTATGACATTGCAAATCTTTTGGCAGGTGCGAAAGAGATGCAATATGAGTGTGCCAACAACAAGCGTTTAGAGGATAATCCGGCTTTGATGTACGCTGCCCTGCGAAACCTGCTTTACCGCAAGGGCTACAAAGTTGAAGTGCTGACCTCGTTCAAGTATGGTCTTCGCTATTTCAGTGAATGGTGGAAGCAGCTTTACGGCGAGAGCGAAGGGAAAAACGGAAAAGGAATTCTGCCGTGCAGCATGAACTTCACAACCGATCTTCACTCGCTTGGACAGTATATGCAGGATGGCGAACGCATGGTATTCGAGACGATGATATCGGTTGAGCAGTCGAATAATGAGTTTGCAGTGCCTAACGACAGCGAAAACGTTGACGGGCTTAACTATATAGCAGACAAAACGCTGACATACGTGAATAACAATGCGTTGAGGGGAACGCGCGAAGCTCATTTGGCAGGAGGTGTTCCTGTGATTGGAATGGAAATTCCACGATTGGATGAAAGAATGTTGGGACAGATGATTTACTTTTTCGAGTATTCTTGTGCGATAAGCGGATACACACTTGGTGTAAACCCGTTCAATCAGCCAGGAGTCGAGGCGTACAAAACCAATATGTTCAAGCTGCTCGGCAAACCGGGCTTCTAATATAGGTATAACAGAAAAAACACGAGACATGGACACAGAGAAATACAATGCGCGTGGGGTGTCGGCCTCGAAAGAGGATGTGCACAACGCTATCAAGAACATCGACAAAGGTATCTACCCAAAGGCTTTCTGCAAGATATTGCCAGATTTTTTGGGCGGCGATTCCGAGTACTGCAATATTATGCATGCCGACGGAGCTGGAACAAAGTCGTCGTTGGCTTATATGTATTGGAGGGAGACAGGTGACATCTCTGTATGGAAGGGCATTGCCATTGACGCTGTGGTGATGAACCTTGACGATTTGCTGTGTGTAGGTGCTGTGGACAATATTCTCTTGTCATCGACAATAGGACGTAACAAAAACCTTATTCCGGGAGAAGTTATAGCGGCTGTAATAAACGGTACGGAGGAATTCTTGGCAGAGATGCGCAAGCTTGGCGTAGGTATATACCTGACAGGTGGCGAGACCGCCGATGTTGGAGATCTGGTACGTACCATTATAGTAGACTCGACGGTGACTGCACGTATGAGGCGCAGCGATGTTATAGACAATGCCAATATCAAAGCTGGCAATGTTATAGTCGGACTTGCTTCTTACGGGCAGGCGACCTACGAAACCACTTACAACGGTGGTATGGGAAGCAACGGTCTCACCTCGGCACGGCACGATGTGTTCGCGAAAATCTATTCCAGTCGTTACCCGATGTCATACGACAGTGCATTGCCTGATGATGTAGTTTATTGCGGACACAAAATGCTGACCGAAGCAACAGAGGTGGATAGCGTGGATGCAGGCCACATGGTACTGTCGCCCACAAGGACATACGCACCTGTGATTCGCAGGATATTGGATTTATGCAGACCAAAGATTAACGGTATGATACACTGCAGCGGCGGTGCCCAGACCAAAGTTCTGCACTTTGTGGACAACATTCATGTTGTGAAAGATAATCTCTTTCCGACACCACCGCTGTTCAGGATGATACATGAGCAGAGCGTGACCGACTGGCACGAGATGTACAAGGTGTTCAATATGGGGCACAGAATGGAAATTTATACCGATGAAAGCACAGCGGCTGACATTATCAAAATATCAAAGTCGTTCAATATCGACGCGCAGGTAATTGGAAGGTGCGAAGCTGCGTCTAAGGCTCACGTGACGGTGAAGAGTGAACACGGGGTGTTTGAATATGATTGAATGATGTGATTTTGAATACACAGGATGTTCCCGCAACATGCGTGATGTGGGATTTTTTAAGTTGGCTCAAGAATTATGTCCGTTTGAAGGAGTACACGGAATGTATGGGAAGTCATCAGGTTTGGCTACAAGAAAACGTGTTCCCACCAGATGCGTATCAAAATCTGTTGCAGATTGCGCTACAGCATATCTGCAGATTTGTTGTCAATGCCATTCAAGAGGCTAAAACATGCGGTTGTGAAAAAAAACGTAACTTTGCAAACTGATAGTTCATTCTATTATACATTAACACAATAAACGCTATGGAAATACTCAGCAATAGAATTCTCAACATGTCTGAGAGCGAAACTCTGGCAATGACAGCCAAGGCGCGTGAACTTAAAGCTCAGGGCAAGGATGTGATAAGCCTTTCGATAGGCGAACCAGATTTCAACACGCCTGACTGTGTGAAAGAGGCCGCCAAGAAAGCCATTGACGACAATTTTACCCATTATCCGCCGGTTCCCGGCTACCCCGACCTGCGTGAAGCTATTTGCAAAAAGTTTGAGCGCGATAACGGTCTGCATTTCAAGTCTGAACAGATAGTTGTCTCAACTGGAGCCAAGCAGTCAATATATCAGTTGGCCCAGGTGCTTATTAACCCAGGTGACGAGGTTGTTATCCCGACTCCTTTCTGGGTTTCATACAAGGAGATTGCACGTGTGGCAGGTGGCGAATGTGTATATGTCAAGACATCCATTGAGAACAAGTTTAAGGTTACACCCGATCAGCTCGAGAAAGCGATAACTCCGAAAACAAAGCTTATCATGTTCTCAACACCGAGCAACCCCACGGGTATGCTCTACTCCAAAGAGGAATTGCGCGGAATAGCCGATGTGGTGGCTCGTCATCCGCACGTCTTTGTCATGGCCGACGAGATTTACGAACATATCAATTTTGTCGGTCGGCATGAGAGCATTGCCCAGTTTGAGGATGTTCGTGATCGTGTTGTAACCATCAATGGTGTGGCCAAGGGTTTCGCCATGACAGGTTGGCGTATTGGTTTTATTGCTGCGCCCGCAGTTATAGCCAAGGCCTGCAACAAACTGCAGGGTCAGGTCACTTCTGCCACTTGTTCTATTGCGCAGAAGGCCACTGTGGCGGCTATGCTAATGGATCCGGCTAATAGCAGAGACATAATCTCTATGCGCGACATTTTCCGTCAACGACGCGATATGGTTTATAAGCTCCTCTGCGACATTCCGGGGCTCAAAGTCTGCATGCCAGAGGGGGCATTCTATTTTTTCCCCGACGTAAGTGCCTACTATGGCAAGTCTTTTAACGGTAAGAAAATCGAGAACTCCACCGATATGGCTTTTTATCTTCTCAACGAGGCCAATGTGGCAACTGTTATGGGGTCGGCCTTCGGCGACGACGATTGTATTCGTCTCAGCTACGCAACCAGCGAAGACCTGTTGAGGGAAGCTCTTCGGCGGATGAAAGAGGCATTTGCCAATCTTAAGTAAGATTCGTCATTCGGTAAGCACATAAGAGAGAGCCGTCCCGTTTGGGACGGCTCTTCTATTTGTGTTAGTGTTCTGGTATGTCTAGAAGTCGTCGTAAGAGACAAAATGTTTTATCAAACATTTGTGTAGGAATGGATAAGAGAATTTGAAGTCATCTCTCTGATAAAAAAGAACCTCTCCAAACAAACGCAACACCATTCTGTAGGCATTGTGGACTATATTCCCTGACCATATTCTTTGCCGATAGCAATATACTCCATTCTTTTGTCGCTTTCACGACAGCACTCCGTGCAGTATTTCGTGCGATTTGAAGTCGCCGAAATACGACACATGGCACTTGTAGTAGTCTATAAGCATTGCTATCAGACTTGTCCTTGTTTTAGCAGGGTAGTGAGGTGTCGGCTCCCCTGAATAGACCGAGGCGAGGTAGCTATGCAGCGCCGCGCTTAGCTCGCGCGAAATCTGCCCCCCTTCGGTGGATGTTTGGTCGGTCGTGGCAATTCCGCCTGTAAACCTGCCCTCTGCGATACAGAAAACAGGCTCAGCTGTGCTGTAGTTATCCAGAGGGGCTATACCGAGGTGTCTCGCCACATTCAGAAGGAATATTATAGGAAGCGATTGTAAACTTAAAGCTGAGATGGGTTCCATACCCCCTTGCCTCGTCGTAAAAATGTCAACGTTTTCGTCAGTGACCTTATATGAAATGTCAGTCAGTAGACTAACCACATACTGGAACAAATCGGGCATCGGTACTCCCTCGCGTAGCGTGCGGTAAAGCAGTTCGTCCATAAAGAAGCGTATGGCATTCGACACCGGATCGTAATCGGTCGCTAATGCCATCGGTGTGTATTCTTTGATGTAGTTCAGTGTGGTGTGCGGATTGTCATATACCACCATGTCCAGCCACGACAGAGGTTGCAGTAACGCCCCTCTTGCTCGAACCGAGGGTTTGCGTACACCCTTGACCATATACGATCGTACCCCAAGTCTCTCCGAGAACACTTTCACAATAAGCGAACTTTCCGAATAGGGGATAGTATGTAGCACCAGACCTTGTGTCGCGACAAGCATGCCCTTATTTTATTACCAAAACCTTTCCGACAGCCTTGTTGCGTCCTTGTTCGTCCGAAGCGAATACGAAATACACGCCACTGCTTACCCTCTCCCCCGAATTGCTTCGGATGTGCCATATTGCTTGGCCACCGTCAGCTCGTGTGCTGTATACCACGTGTCCTGCTTCGTCGGTGATATGTACTATCGAATTGCGCGAGAAACCTCGGATAGCCACAGGCCCATCGTATTCAGGCCTCACTGGATTCGGAAACACATGTATTTTTTTCTGCGGCTCTGTCTCAGCGTAGGTAGCAGTCGAACGGTAGGACTGTAGGCCCATGTCAGTCCCAACAAACACCTCGCCGGTGACAGGATGTATGCCAACAGCTACGATCTTGTTTGAATACAGCGGACTGTTGCTTGTCGTGAAATTCTCTAACTGTTCAAGACCGTTTGCCGACAGAAGGTAAAGCCCTCCCGCTGCCGTTCCTATCCATTTGCGATTGGCACCGTCTACAGCAATGGCTGTAATAGACTCGTATGCCAGTAAATACTCTACAAGTTCCCCCTCCGAAAACAATATGTTCGAACAATTCACCGGCGACATTTCGCCGTAGCCTCCGTTGTCGAATGCCTTGTATCCGTCATATATCACTTTTATTCCCTTGTCTGTTCCAATCCATAATTGTCCATTCTGGTCTTGCACAATGCAATTGACAAATGAAGTCTGTAGTTTGCTTCCCTGGTTTGGATTAACCCATGCCATACTTTCTGCGCCGTTGTGTACATAAATCCTGTTGTCTCGTCCCGTAAACCATAGAAATCCCGTGACCGTATCGAATAGAAGATTGTATATCTCGGCTCCACGTACAATAGGTTGAGTGTTGTAAGCTTGCCATGTGCCATCGGCGCGGTGAACAATAAGCCCACTGTCGGAGAGTGAGTTGGTCATCCATAGGTTTCCCCCGAAATCGTAGGCTACTGCGCCAGTGCGCAGTGATGTGAACGAACCGTTTCTCACAGGGTGCAGTGTGCCGTTTGAGTTCGAATCGGTGTATAATGTTTGCAATTTGTTTCCCATGATGTCGAGAATACCGTAGCCCCACGCAGCAGCTGACAAATGCAGCGGGTCGGTCGGGTCTTCTGCCACATCGATAACGTCGTGAAACCATACGTTGGTCTGAGATTTGTCAAGTTGGTTCCATTCTCTGTTTTTGTATTGGTAAAGGTTGCCGGCTATATAGAGATTTGCTTGTGTCGTGGTTTTGCCTCCAGGACAGATGGCGATGCCGTCTTGTATTGGTCGGATGCGGTAAACATTGTCAGATACTGGTCCGTCAGGGGCTGTGACAAAGCACTTGCCATTACTGTCGACAACCACCAGTCCTGCCCATTCGTGGCCAATCCATATACGCCCGTCGCTCGTTTCAATAGCATCGTATGCAAGCATTTCTCCGTATGTGAAATCACGGATGACAAGCGTGCAGGTAGAATTGTGACTGTAAACGGCCACTGAATCCCTCATTGTGACTATCAGGTGTTTATCGCTTGCCTGAATATTCCGTATGTTGCCTTGCGTGAGTACACCGAAACTGCTATCGTTTTGTATTAAAAGCTTTTTTACAGATGGTTCGAATGTGTTCGCAACAACAGCCAGCTTGTTGTTTAGAACTGCAAGTTCTGCTGGTTGTACCGTATTCCAGACATCCGATAAGTCGGTAGTCCACGACTCCTCGATATTCAGATATGTGTTGTCTTTCCCTGCATGGAGCAGTCCTTTCGAGGTTGTCGCATAGATGCTTGTATCTGTAAAGGCTATGTCGTATACGGCTGCATTTCTGCCATTGTTTTGTGTGAAATAATAGGTTTCTTCAATCTCTTTGCGTGTCATATTGATTACCACTATACCGAATGTACAGGCGAGATATGCACGATTTTTGTTGAAGGTTATTGCATTTATGCTTTTGTTGCCTGAATATACCCACTGCTTGATACCGGAGATGTTGTATGCAACATCGTTTTGCAATATGTCAATGTTGCCGTTATTGTAAGCCACTACCAGCGATTTGGATTGGCGATCGTAGGCAATGGTGCTTATCCCCACGTCGTTCAATCCATCGCCCTTCGATAGTGTATGCAGCGTGTAGTCATCCTTGTCGTAGTAGAATACCCCACCAGTTGAGGCGGCATAGACACGATCTGACGCATCGGTCACATGGTGTATGCTGGAATATGACAGATATGAAGTCCATTGGCCTATACGCTGTGCCTGCGTCGTAAGACCCACAAGTAGGTAGATTGACAGTATCAGTGTACAGCGTGCGTTTCTTGTCATTTTAAGTGATTCCGATGTATGAAAATCAACTGCCATACTACAACCAATACAAGTGTGGCAACTGTAGTCAGCAGAGCAGAAAGTAATATGTTGAATATTTCAGTCAGTTTGAAATAGTCGAGAAGGAAAAATACTAATGCATGTATGAAAATCAGAAGCATGGAATAGTATATAAAATACTGTGGTGCAACGGTGAAAATGCTTGGCATATCGATGGTTATGTCGTCACCGCGCGTTATTATGCGATCCGCAAATGTTATGCGGCAAAATGCCATAATTGTGCTTGCACAGGCATGAAAACCTAGCATGTTTGAGCATATGTCGACCGAAAGTCCCGTCGCGAATGCAATAAGCAGCATATAAATCTTTCCTAATCGGTTTGGAAGCATTAGGATAAACAGCGTGTATAGCATTGGGCTGATATGCCCTCCAAAGTATATGTTGTCCAACACAAGCACTTGTACGGCAAGTAATGCGACAAATCGGATTATATTTCTTGTAACTATTCCTCGCATAACGGTTATTGGTCTTCTATCTCTTCGGTCAATTCTTTTTGCTCCTCCTTGAAACGGTCGGTAATAACATAAACGTGTCCCAGTTTGTTGAAGTCTGTCGAGAGTCGTATAGTTATATCATAAAAGCCGTTGTTTTTTTCTGAATCAAACGACTCAACATATCCAACAGGTATTCCCGCAGGAAAATCATTGGCCATTCCCGACGTAACCACAGTGTCGTTGTCATATAACTTATAGGTTGTAGGTATGTCGACGACATTGGCATATCTATAGTCGGTACCGTTCCAGACGAGTGTTCCGTTTGTTTTGGTGCGGCTTATGCACACGCTATTTTGGCTCGATGCGTGTATTACCGGCATAACGGTTGAAAAGTTTTTTGTGCAGCTCAACACAACACCTACGACACCTTGGGGCGAGATGACGGCCATGTCAGGTGCTATACCCTGCCTGCTCCCCTTGTTGATCATCAGGTAGTTGTTTCGCTTGGTCCAGCTGTTTTTTATTACCTTGGCTTCGGTGTAGGTGTAGCGTTGTTCATAAACGCTGTCGTTAGAAAAATATGTGGCAGATGAATATGACAGGAATGACTCTTTCATCCGGGCTCGTAACATTGCGTTTTCTGCAGCGAGTTTTTCGTTCTCGGATTTCAGATTGAAATATTCTTCAATCGAATTGATTTGTGATGTCCAGGAACCTACAATTGCTGTTGTCCAGTTAAGTACTGTGGATTGCTGGTAGTGTGTATTTTGAATCATCAGCACTATCGAGATTGCCAATAGTGTCATGAATACCAGAATGTAATCAAGTCTTTTCAGTAATCCGAACAGATGGCGCATAACTATTGACTATTGTTTCAAAAAAGCATCGACTATTGCTATTGTTTCCTGTATTGCGGTCTGCAGGTCATCGTTTAAAATTGTAACATCAAACGACGCTCCCTGATTCAGCTCCAGTTCTGCTCGCCCAAGTCGCTTTTTGATAGAATCTTCCGTCTCAGTGCCGCGACTGCGTAAGCGCTGTTCCAACACCTCGAGGCTCGGGGGTTTTACGAAAATTGATAGTGCCGAATCATGAAAGTGATTCTTTATGTTCTTCCCTCCCATAACATCCACATCGAATATAATAACGTGCCCGTTGTTCCAGATACGGTTTATTTCCGACTTAAGTGTACCGTAGCATACCCCAGGATAAACCTCCTCCCATTCGAGGAAATCGCCTTTAGCTGCACGAGTCTTGAATTCGTCGTAGGACATATAGTAGTAGTCTACAGCATCCCTTTCGCCTTCTCTCGGTTTCCGTGATGTCGCCGAAATGGAAAACTCAAAACAATCGTAGTGCTTGCTTAGTTGTTTTATTATTGTTGTCTTGCCGGAACCCGACGGGGCAGAGAAAAGAATTGCTTTGCGATTGTTCATGCTGTCAAAACTTTCGGTCGAGGATTTTGTTGAAAGTCTTCACTTCAAGTGAGTCCATGTTCCAGTTGTATTGCTGTGCTATATCGCTTACGTAGTTTATGGCCTCGTTGCGTGTGCCGAGGGCATTGAGATGAAGAATGAAGTCGGTGTAGGCTCGCATGTTGTTGTGGAAAAGTGCACCGACAAAACTGAATTTGTCATTGATGTTGATTACTGTACGCAGGTCTGAAACCTTGTGTAACGTGTTTTGCTGCGCTATGTGGTCGCCAATCCTTGTCTGATCATTTTCAAATTTGTCTCCTATTGTTTGAGAATTTTTTGTTTCCCGGATGCGTGAAAGATAATCGAATAGCGATGGCTCTGTTTGGGACTGTCCCGTTTGGGGCTTGTCTTGGTGTTCATCGGACGCGGGTGGAGTATGCTGCAGTTCTGGTTGCTTTTCGCCTTTCTGGTTCTCTTTTGTTTGCTTTGAGTGTTGTATTGGTTGTTCTGATGAATCAGTCGTTTTGGATGATTGGGTGTTTTCTTGTTTGCCAGTTTGTTGAATGTGATGGTGCTGTATTTCGTTCTGTGAACTTACTCCTTCCTGTAGTGGTGTTTCGTTATCACCTATTTGTGTCGTTGTGTTCGTTTGGGGGATGTTGTCGAACAATTCAACATAGTTCTCGTTTTCCACTCCCTGCATAATCGGTTCAGCAACAACAGCTATTTCATTTTCGGTTTCTTTAGGGGCAAAAATTGGTTCGTTCGGAAAAAGTGGTTTGCTCTCAACTGTGCTGTCGTCTGTGTCTTTGGAAAATTCTATGGCCTCAGGAGCAGAATCATCGAATATGGCATGTTCTTTATTTTGAAATGATAGATCAGAGGCATATACCGGAATATTGTGAAGATATTCATATGTTGAACGTATCTTTTCCAGCAATATATCCTTGTCAATAAGAGTTATATTCTC
This sequence comes from uncultured Bacteroidales bacterium, assembly GCA_905235855.1. Lineage (GTDB taxonomy): Bacteria > Bacteroidota > Bacteroidia > Bacteroidales > P3 > Colimorpha. The sequence continues at coordinate 19,893 of CAJONE010000004.1, read as the reverse complement.
AGTTTCGGGCTCTATGTGATCGATGTAGTCACATATTGCCGATAGCTTGCTTTTCAATTCATTACGGTAATTCATTGATGTGTTTCTGAAATAATATTGACAATCAGTTGATTAACAAGTGGAGTGTGAGCAAATAACAAATTGTAAAATTAGTAAATTAATACCACATAATGTTTATATGGCATTAAAAGTTTCCATAATTAAAAGTTGATAACCCGTTAGATATATCTAAGTTCAGAAAGCTGAGTGACCAATTTTGATTTAATGGGCATATTCCCTATTAGGGATTTCTCATCGCATGCATATCGCACATTGTGTATGTCGCTACCGCATACGTCATACATGCCCTTTTCGAGTAGCCAGGATGCTTTTTTCTGCGCTTCCTTTCCATAGAAGCCGGCGAGAGATGTATAGTTAAGTTGGAATTTCACTTTTTTCGATTTCCATTTTTTGTAGTCCGTGAAATCCATGTATATGTACCTTTCGGGGTGTGCTAAGACTGGATAGTACCCCTTGGAGAGAATTTGCTCAAAAAGCGTGTTGAGGTTTTCCGGGCCATTGAAGAAGCTCGTTTCGACTAACAGGTGGTCGCGGTCATTGCCCAACGGTAGCAGATCGTTTGTTTCAAGTCGAGAGGCAAATTCGTTGTCAAGCATATATTCTGCTGCAAGATTCAGCTTTATCGAACCGCTATAGGCAGCCTTTAGGTATTCAAATCGTTCTTTGAGTGTTTCAGTTTTGTTTGGCAGATCCTCATAGACGTGAGGAGTACACCATACGGTTGAAACACCATTCAACTCATAGTATTCCAATACTTTTAGCGAGTGGTCCAAAATTTTTATGCCGTCATCGACGCCCGGTAGGATATGGCTGTGGTAATCTGTAAGTCCCTTGAAAAAACCGCAGTCCTTGAATGTCGTCTTTCTGTTAAAGAGTGACATGGCGTGCCATCGAATTAGTCAGCATTGTAGTATTTGTTGCCATAGGAATGGTAGTAGCTGCCATAATAGTAGCCACGTCGACCGCCATAGTAGCTTCCTCCTTCATATTTCGTACCGTTGAGTAGCAATACTGTATTTTTCAACTTGCCGCTGTCGGCAAAACGTTGTACTTCAGGCAGGGCTGATTTTTCCATTAATCCGGCGCGTACAACAAATATGGTTCGGTCAACGTCGCTCGCAATGATTTGTGTATCAGCTACAATTTCAACAGGTGGACAGTCAATGAATATATAGTCGTAACTTTGACGTAGTTTTTTGATAAGATCAGGAAATCTCCCGTTGCCAACAAGTTCGGTGGGGTTTGGTGGCATTTTTCCGATAGGAATGACATCCAAGGTGCTGCATCCAGAGAAATTGTAAATTATATCTTCAATGTTGTCAAGTTCAACCGTTCCGTTCAGATAATTGCTGAGTCCTTTCTGAGGGCTATTAACGCATACCGAGAGAGTCCCGCGACGAAGGTCTCCGTCGATCAAAAGCACTCTCTTTTTCTTGATGGCAATGCAGATACCCAGATTCAGTGACAGAAAACTTTTTCCGCTTCCGGCATTAAGAGATGTCTGCTGGAATACTGTACATTCGTCTTTGTTCGATAAATATTCAAGGTTTGTTCTTAGAACGCGGAAAGCTTCGTTGAGCACATCTCTCTTGCCCTCTTTGACAACTACTGGCGCCGTGGTTTCGTTGGAGACCTTTTTTTGCGACAAGCGAAGCTTGCGGAGTTGTTTCTTAAGTTTGTTGATTAGTTTTCGATCCTCGCGTGACATTCGTTCGGGTATTTCGCCCAAAAACGAGAGTTTAAGTTCGTTGAGGTCGCTGCGTCCGCGAACTTTCGTGTTCATTGCATCCATCACGAATATGATGCTGGCGGGTAATGCAAAGCCAATGAAAACAGCAACAATGAGAATAATGTTGCGGCGTGGCGATTTGGGGAATGGCGAGCCCGTCGGATGCTCTATAATACGCGTGTTGTATGCCGTAAATGCTTGTGATAACTGGTTTTCTTCGCGCTTTTGGAGTAGATATATATACAGGGCTTCTTTCACTGATTGTTGTCGTTCAACCGAAAGCAGCTGCTTGGCTTGTGTCGGGTTGGCTGAAATGCGTGCATCGATTTTTGCTGCACCCTGTTTCAGGTGTTGGAGTTGTGAGTTCAAAGCATAGATGTTGTTGTCCATAGATGAAATAATAGACTGTCTGAGAGTCTCAAGTGCGCGGTCGGCATTTATAACCAAAGTGTTGCGTTCACTGCTTTGGGCAACAAGATTGTTTCGACGAAGGATTTGCTCGTTGTATTCCGCAATTTGACGATCTACGCTTGTGTTGTTTATTCCTGAAATGGATGGTATCGGACTCGTTATATTGGTTTTGTCAACCAGATAGTCACGGATATATTGAGCCATATACAACTGGTTGTTTATATCCATAATCTGGTTGTTTATGACATTGCTCTCATTCATGTAAAGATTAGCCGCGGCTTTGACATCAGGAAGCCGGTTTGCACTTTTGTAATTAGAGATATGAGCATCAACGTCGGACAACTCTTCTTGTATGTGCTTGAGACGCTCATCAATGAATTTGGATGTGGCTTCGGCAATTTGGTTCTTGTCTTTCATCCACTGGTCATTATAAAACGAGATTAGAGTGTCAAGTATATCGTCAGCTCTTTTTTGGGATTTGTCAATAAATGATAATCTTATAACATCTGATTGTTTGTCAACCTTTGTGGCTGTCAGCCGACTTTTATAGTCTTTAACGGCTGTAAGTATAGGATACTTTGTAATTGTAATCTCATGAGCCGTCTCACTATCGACAACACCCACTTGAGCAATTGAGATACGTCCGAGTGGGGTTTCTGTTGTGTCGAAAAACTTAATCGAAATTGTTTTATTTATAGCATTTTCGTTAAGAATAAAGTCGGATAGGACTATGTTGTCAGACGTGTCCAAAGAGAGCTTCATCGAAGCAAAGTCATCATTTTTCAAATTGAAGAAATCAACTTTGAAAGGAAGTGTTTCAGAGTAAAGTACCTTGTCGTGGAATATGCCATGTTCCTCGTATTCAACATCCAAGTGCATCCTTTTGACTATTTGCGTCATCAGATCGTTGGAGGTGAAAGCTTGTATTTCATTGGCTGTTGCAACATTGCCTCCAAAATTGCCGAATGTCCCAAAGGCATCAAGGTTTCCCATAACCCCACCGCTGCCTTGTGCGTCCGACTTGATGAGAACTTGCATAGAACGTTCGTAGAGGGGGGTAGCGGATAGGTATATGAATAGACCGATAATAAAAACAGCAAAAACAGATATGGCAAACCAATACCATTTGGAAAGGCAAAGGAAAACAAATGATTTGAAATCGAACCCTGTATATTGTTGATCTTTAATGGAGTCGTCCATTGTGAAGGGAGAAAATTAAAAAGAAAAACAGAAAAAAAGGTAGAATTATAATGACATTATGACATATAACTCCACACAATTAGCAAAGGAATAGAGTTTATTTGTAACGTAGAGCTATGCTTAAGAGGGAGGCCAAAAGCGAGGCGATACTGACCCAGAAGGAGGCGGAGAGGAGAGTGTTTCCGTTGACGGTAGAGGTTCTGGCCTTTTTAGGAGAGGGAGGGATATAGAGGATGTCGTTTTGGGAGAGGAAGAAAGCCGGGGAGTCGAGGAGAGCGGCCTGGTTGCGGAGGTCGAGGCGGAAGTTTCGGACGGAGTCGCCCTCGCCCCGCGTAAGCAACAACTGACGTGTTAAAATCTGTTAAAATCATGTTGAAGTAATGATTTTAACAAAAAAACAATGCAAAAAATGTATCTTTGCAAATTGACAAAGCAATGAAAAAATAATATAAAATAAACATTTACAGCTATGTATCTCACAAAAGAAAAGAAAGAAGAAATCTTTACCAAGTATGGCAAAAGTGCAACCAACACAGGTTCTGCCGAGTCGCAGATTGCGCTCTTCACCTACAGAATCCAACATCTTACCGAATTGATGAAGCGCAACCGCAAGGATCAGGTGTCGGAGCGCGCATTGGTTGGTCTTGTCGGTAAGCGTCGCCGTATGCTCGACTACCTCAAGAAGGTCGATATCGAGCGCTACCGTGCCATTATCAAGGAACTCAACCTCAGAAAATAAACCACTGTTCGGCCCTCGGCTGCGCTATGTGCGTCGAGGGCTTTTTTTAAAAATTAAACAGATAATTCTTTTTGCCTGCGCCAACGGTGGTCCAGGCTGCAGTTAGTAATAATAAAGATACACGAAAATGAACATCATTACAAAGAGATTTGACCTCGGTGACGGTCGTATGATTGAAATCGAAACCGGGAAACTGGCCAAACAAGCCGACGGATCAGCCGTTGTGAGAATGAACGACACCATGCTTCTTGCGACAGTGTGTGCGAAGAAAGAGGTTGGAGAAAATGTGGACTTTATGCCGCTCACGGTTGACTATCAGGAGAAATATGCTGCCATGGGTCGTTTCCCTGGTGGTTTTTTCAAGCGCGAAGCGCGCCCGTCGGAGCATGAGATTCTCATTGCCCGTTTGGTAGACCGTGCATTGCGTCCGTTGTTTCCCGACAATTTCCATGCCGAGGTTCAGGTTCAGATTACTCTCATATCTGGAGATAAAGAGACTATGCCCGATCAGCTTGCGGCCTTGGCGGCTGCATCAGCCTTGGCTGTCAGCGACATACCGTTCAACGGACCTGTTTCGGAAGTACGCGTTTCCTATCTTGACGGGCATTATGTGATAAACACACCGATGCAGGACATCGAGCGCGCCGACCTCGACCTTATCGTGGCCGCCACCGAGGACAACATCATGATGGTGGAAGGCGAGATGAAGGAAGTCTCCGAGGATGTGATGCTTGGGGCACTTAAAGCGGCACACGAGGCCATAAAGACACAGTGTCGAGTCATTGCCGAGCTCACAGTTGCTACCGGCAAGACCGAGAAGCGTGAATACTGCCATGAGGTGAACGACGAGGAACTTCGCCAACGTGTGCGCGATGCCGTCTATCAGAAGTGCTACGACTTCAGCAAGCAGGGCATTGCCAACAAGCACCAGCGCGAAGACGGATTTGCCGCGATCAAGCAGGAGTTTATCGACGCCAACTATACGGAAGAGACACTTACCGACGATGTTAAATTCATGATAGACCGCTACTATCACGATGTGGAGCGCGAGGCCATGCGCGATATGGTGCTCAACGAGCGCACGCGTCTTGACGGTCGTCAGCTCGACCAGATCCGTCCGATTTGGTGTGAAACCGACTATCTCCCCTCAGTGCACGGCAGTGCCATCTTTACGCGCGGCGAAACGCAGTCACTATCCACCTGCACGCTTGGTACCAAACTTGACGAGCAGAAGATTGACGGTGCAGTAATCGAAGGCACCCGTCGTTTCCTGCTCCACTACAACTTTCCGGGCTTTGCCACTGGCGAAGTGAAACGCTCCGGCAGCACCAGCCGTCGCGAGGTTGGTCACGGCCATCTCGCGTGGCGCGCTCTCAAGGAAGTGCTCCCGTCGGAGACCGAATGTCCCTACACTATCCGTGTAGTTTCCGACATTCTCGAGTCAAATGGTTCCAGTTCAATGGCTACCGTGTGTGCCGGCTGCATGGCACTTATGGATGCGGGTGTGAAAATCCGCAAGCCAGTTGCCGGTATCGCCATGGGACTTATCTCGAAAGGCGACAAGTGGGCCGTGCTCTCCGACATCCTCGGCGATGAGGACCACCTCGGCGACATGGACTTCAAGGTCTGCGGCACCCGCGACGGTATCACCGCCTGCCAGATGGACATCAAGGTAGACGGTCTCAGCTACGACGTTCTTGCCAAGGCACTTGAGCAGGCCCGTCAGGGACGCCTATACATCCTCGACAAGATATGCGAGACCATACCCGAACCACGGGCCGACTACAAGGACTTCGTGCCGCGCATTGAGCAGATACAGATACCGAAGGACTTCATCGGAGCCGTTATCGGCAAGGGTGGTGAGGTTATACAGAAAATCCAGGCCGAGACCAACACCATCATCAATATCGAAGAGGTTGGCGAGCTGGGCATAGTGGATGTTGCGTCGCAGAACAAGGACGACATAGCCGCAGCCATCAAGTGGATTAAGGACATTTGCACGGTGCCCGAAGTCGGACAGGTTTACAATGCCACCGTTACCGGTATTGTGGAGTTCGGAGCGTTTCTTGAATTCCTGCCAGGCAAAGAGGGTTTGATGCACATCAGCGAATACCAGTGGGGTCGTACCGAGACCTTGGAAGGACTGATCAACGTTGGGGATCAGATAGAGGTGAAGATAATTGCCATCGACGAGAAGAGCGGCAAGCTGAAACTGAGCCACAAGGCATTGCTTCCCAAACCCGAGGGCTATGTTGAGGAGAAACCCACCCGCGGTCCGCGCCGCGAAGGTGGCGACCGTGGAGGCCGCGACCGAGGTCCCCGTCGCGACGGCAACAACGACGATCGCCGTCAAAGCGGAAACGGTGGCCGCAGACGCTAATGCATGCAAAGAGGACGTTCTGACAAAGCGACGTCCTTTTATGTTTACTCATAAACCCAAATCAGTTTGTTTGGTATAATACAATTGTGCTATAGTTGTGCATTGTGTAATTTTTCCATCAAAAGACCGATTTGGGTTAAACCATAGGATGCGAGAATGCTATAATGATTTCACGTGGTGTACTACCTTCACGGCAAAGGTGTTGTAGTCGTTGAATACTACGGCTTTCCTAAATTGTCCGAGGTCAGCATTGCTTAATGTAACAGGTATTGTTTTCATAGACCGATAAAAGTCGTTGTATTCATCTCTGTCGAGTGGCGGAGAAGGTAATTCAGGAAGTTTGACTACGTATAGCAAGATCTTTGTGGGCGTATGGATGGATAGTTCGGTGTTGTCTTCCGATAGCTTCAGATACTTGTATGCATGGTGTGCCGTAAAGAGTTCCCAATCGTGAAAGTCTCCGTTTTTCTTGTAGTATGGTATCCTTTCCGGAACAATGAATATCTGGAAGTAAGGTACATTTGAGCAACGAATGTTAGCTGTCTCACCGAGCATATTTTCAAAATAGTTGTTCGAGTTTTGCGAATAGTTCTGCATTACGAATTTTACACCAATGCCTGCCACCGCTTCGTGCCCTTCCAGAATTGTAATGTCGACTTTCTTGTCGATATATCTTCCACCAATGTTGCCTTCCCTTCCGTCTCCAAAACCGAGCGACTTAATATCATAATTTTTCCCAAGACGGAGCAACAAGTCGTTAGCAATAGCGCCATGCAGTATCTTTAGTTTCTCGTTACTTCTTGAGCCTGTGTCAAGGAACGTAGTAAAAGAGTTCGAGATTACCCTTAAGAATTCTTGGTTATTCATATCTTTCAGATAGTTTATGGTTTAAGTACTGTTCAACATCTTTGGATGCAAATGTGTAGTATCCACCGCTTTTGTAGTTTGCCAACATTCGGACATACTCCACGAAATCATCGCATACAATAAGTTCGCGAATTTCCCTTTCTTCTATATCAGTAAGAATATACAGGCCGCTATATAACCCCTTGCCGGCGGGCACTTTCATTAATCGAATGCTTGATTTGTCTTTGATGATGGTGTTCAACGCCAGTTTGTCGCGACCGACATCCTTTATGGCTTGAGAGCGTCCGAAGAGATACCAATGTTCTTTGTTTTCAACGTCACGGCCTGATGTCAACATGGATTTGTGTTCTAAGAGATATTTGTAAAGTGGTTCATTTTTTTCAATGACGTCAAGGGGCAATGGTCTGCCATTAGAATCGTAGGGGAATATGCATTTGCTCCATTTGCCGGTTGAGGCTTTGAGAACATCGATAGTTCCTTCTTCGAAAGAGAAATCACCAATGAATGTCTTGTCCGCCAATGTTGCAAAACCATTTTTGACCACCACGTAACGAAAAGCCTTTCCAGTGCGGATATTTGTTAGTTCCGTCAAGTGCTTCTGGTTGGAGAAGTAGAAGTTACCAGTAATATACAAATTGTCGAGCGGCAGTTTGTCAATGAGCACAGGTGGAGTAAGATTGTCCGTGTACTTATACAGCTCTACCAAGTTGCTGTTCTTTTCAAAACGTGAGATTGCGGTGTAGGTTGTGGCGGCAAAAGGTTGAAAGTGAACGAGATCGATGATACCCGACAGATTTTTGTGCTGAATGATGTATTGTCGCAATACGGTGCCAGCTTTGCTGTTGAACCACGAGCTTGGTGTGATGATGCACATCCGCCCATCGTTTTTCATCATACGAAAACCCAGTTCGAAAAATACGATGAACAGGTCAGTCATCCCCTGTTGGGCAAAAGAGAATTGTTTTACAGCATCATAACTTTTATCCAAGTTGTGTACTCTCACATACGGAGGGTTGCCAAAAACAAAATCCATCTTGCCATTGTGATAGTCAACTGTTAGGGCGTCGGCACAGAGAATGTCCCAATTAATATGGTTGATGCCGTAGAGTAATGCTATTTCATTCAAGGCTTCTACACACTTGTTTTGTTCATTCTCGTCCAATTCTATGCCGTGGATATAGGTTTCAAGATGCTGTTTAAGCCTATCGCCCTTGTATGTTTCGCAATAACGTTTGACAATTGCGCGTAAAAAAGCGCCCTCGCCACAGCTATTGTCAATGACGTGTTTGCCGATAATTGTTTCGCCGGTATATCCGCCGAAGTCGAGTATCTGCCTGACGAGGTAGTCGGGAGTATATACCCTTCCGTGTTGTTTAACTGAACTTGCCATTTGTGATTGATTAGCGCATTGCTATCAATCACAAAATCGGCGACAAGAAAGGCGTGAGCTTTCGTTGCGTTCAAGGGAAGCCTAGGAAAGAACCCTCGTTATAATGCTGCTCACGCCGAGAGGCGCAGGCTACCAGCATTATAACTAAGTTTCACCTGATTAGGCTTACCTTGAAATAACTACTCCGATTTGTCAAAATCAGTTTCCTAGGCTTATTTTGAACGCGAAATGGTAGTCAATGCTATGTTAATGTGTCTTTATGTCTGTACTATTCTGTTGTCTTTATGTCATGGATGGTTGTTTTGGTGTTGTGATGCGAGAAGCATTGTTCAATTGTATTCTTTTATCAATCGTTCTGTGATTGGCTTCAGTTGTGGAATGTCATCGGAGATGGTTTCATCTTTTTTCATATATCAGTCTTTTGTCGTGATTGGCCGATTCTGCAGCAAAAGGGAGAAGGCAGCCGTCTTCGATCAGATCTATTTTATCATTGTCGTCGCTTCCGTGGTCATGGAAATTATATTGTGTTGAATCTCATTTTGCAAAGATACGCATAATCCCTAAAAAGCCGGTGGTTTTGGATGTTGGACTACGAAAAAAAGCGTGGGTGCTGTGCTGCGGTACCCACGCTTCCGTTGTTTTAAGCAGAGCTTTATTTGTTTTTGCGTTGGCAATCCTTTGGGGTTACGCAGGTGCCCGAGGCGCGGCAGACGAGGATTTTCTGTTCGAGCACGTCGGCTGCCGAGTCGCTGATGTCGGGGCGGGTCTTGATGACCTTGTAGGCTTCGAAGCTCATCTTGCGGCTGGTGTTGCCCACATGGGTTATCTCGCCGTAGGCTTCGATGTAGTCGCCGGCATAGACTGGGGCTTTGAATTCGACCATGTCGTAGGCGCAGAAGAGGCCTTCGTCGCCGTCCTGGATTATGAGAAGTTCGGTGGCCACATCGCCGAAGAGGTGAAGCATGTGTGCGCCGTCGACGAGGTTGCCGCCGTAGTGTGCGTCCTTGGCGCTCATGCGGACGCGGAGCATAGATTTAACTGCCATGTTAAATTAGGTTTTTATTTTATGATATAATCAACAAAAATAGCGGGTGTCTTGACGTTTTCTGGGGCGATGGAGCCGGTGGGAACGATTTCCTGCGGCTCGACGATGACGGTGTCGGCTGCGGTGGCCATCATGGGGCAGAAATTTTGCGAGGTGCCTTTGTAGACAAGGTTTCCGTCCTCGTCGGAGATATTGGCGCCGATGATGGCGACGTCGGCGCGGACGGGTTTCTCGAGGAGATACTCTTTGCCGTCGACGGTGACTTTCTGTTTGCCGTTCTCGACCACGGTGCCGAGGCCTGTCTGGGTAAGGATGCCGCCGAGGCCAGCGCCTGCGGCGCGGATTTGTTCGGCCAAGGTGCCTTGGGGCTGGAGGGTGACTTTCAGCTCGCCGGAGTTCATCTGGTCGATGGTGTTGTTGTTGGTGCCGATATGGGTGGCGATGAGAGCCTTAACTTGGTGGTTGGTGATGAGTTTGCCGACACCCACTTCGGGATATGCGGTGTCGTTGCAGATGATGGTGAGGTCTTTCACACCATTTTCAACCAGCTGGTCGATAAGTTTGATGGGGTTTCCCACGCCGAGGAAACCGCCAACCATAACAGTCATGCCGTCTTTAATCATGGCGGCAGCTTCTTTTACTGTGACAAATTTTTTCATGATTTATTGTTGTTAAGTTATTGTCAGTTTCGGGCAAATGAATGTGCAAATATACAATATTTTCGCGAAAATGGTGGTGATGCATGTCCAATATAATTTGAAAAGCGGTGATATTGTGCAAAAAGGTGTATATTTGCACTGCATTTGAAATAAAAACGAGTAAAGTCAAACCAATTAAATCATAAAAAAATCAAACCATGAACGTAGAAGAATACATAGTGGCGCGCGTCAATGCGCTGATGCACACCGATGACGCCGTAATCGTGAAACGGCTTGAGGGTGGCATGAGCAACTACACCTACGTGGTCGAGACACGTGGAAAGAAATACACCTACCGAGTGCCAGGCAAGTTTGCCGAGAAATTTGTCGATAGGGTAGAGGAGTGGGACAACATACAGGAGATCAATCGCTTGGGGCTAAACAACGCCACGTCGTATGTGGAGGTTATATCGGGCGAAAAGCTGGCCGAATATGTTGAGGGGACAATCCTTTCGGAGACTGATGTTGTGAGCTACAACGCGATGTCGGTTGCCGCATTGAGGAAAATACACGAGAGCGACATGCGTTTTCGCGACTACAACGCATTCGGTCGGCTGGCTGACTATGAGCGCTATTGCCGCGAAATGGGGTTCACACATCCGAAAGAGTATGTAGAGTTGCGCGAGCAGCTGGAACGCATGAGGGATGCCCATGCCGGTGTGGCGCATGTGCCGTGCCATTGCGACTACCAGCCCACCAACCTTGTGGTGAGCGGCGACAGGCTTTACGTGCTCGACTGGGAGTTTGCGGGTATGAACGACCCGATTTACGATGTGGCATGCTATGGCAACGCCGGTTTCGACAAGGCATTGTCGCTGCTCGAGGCATACGTTGGCCACAAGCCAGAGGCCGACGAGCTGCGGCGCCTCTATTTTCACCGTTCGTTTCAGTGCCTGCAGTGGTACAATGTGGCCATATTCAAGGACCGTGTCGGGTTGAGCCGCGACTTGAACATGGATTTCAACGCGGTGGCAGCCTTCTTCTTCAACATGGCCAAAGATTTGGCGGCGCAGTATGACAGTTTGGAGTAGAAACGGCGAAATGTGCGGCTTTAAGGATATAAAAATATGATGAAACTGACAAACTACCACACACACTCCCATTACTGCGACGGCACAGGCCAGCTGCGAGAATATGTTGAATATGCTTTGGGCAAGGGTTTTGCTTGTCTTGGTTTTTCGGGACACGCACCGTTTCCGCTCGAGAACAAGTTTGCAATAAAGGACTGCGACTATGACAACTATTGCAGCGAAGTGCGCTCGTTGCGGGACGAGTATGCTGGACGCATCGACATCAGGCTTGGATTGGAGACCGACTACATACCGCATGTGATAGACGATTTCGAACCATTGTCAAAGCGTGGAGGGCTTGACTATTGCATAGGCAGTGTGCATCAGGTGTCGAATCGTGACGAGGATCCACGGAATCTGTGGTTTATCGACGGCAAGGACCGCAATGTATATGATGAAGGGTTGCAGCGTGTGTTTGGCGGTGATATCCGCAAGGGAGTCGCTGCTTTTTTTCGCCAGAACATAGAGATGCTTGAGCGTTGCCGTCCCACCGTCATAGGGCATTTCACCAAAGTGTTTATGCACAACGCGGGGCGTTTTTTTTCGGAGTCCGAACCGTGGGTCAGGGCTTTGGTGCGCGACACGATAGATTCCATAGCTGCAACGGGCACGATATGCGAAATCAACACGCGGGGCATCTACCGGAGGCGTTATGATGACTACTACCCGTCGCGCGAAATCATACGCTACATGGACTGCATGAACATTCCGGTGATTGTGAGCAGCGACGCGCACAAGCCTGAGGAGACAGACATGTTCTGCGGGGCATACGAGTTTCTGAAAGAGATAGGCTACCGCAATATTCTGACGGAGATATAGGCAAAGCGGTCGTAAGGTGGTTGAATTGTGTTATCTGTCAGAGAAACCGATACCAAGGTTTGACAATAAAACACAGGTTATTTGGAAGAGATGGAACAAGCCCCGCCATGAGAGGCGGGGCTTGGGTGGAGAGGGTCGGCCTGGAGAGTCAGGCGGTGAAGGTGCCGAGGAAGGAGGAGTCGGAGGCAGAGGAGAGGTTGAGCCAACCAGCGTAGATGTGGAGAGTGTCGCCGGCCCACGCGGAGGGGTAGGAGGCTTCGGCAGACTCGTCGGCGCGAGTGGCTGCATTGTCGGAGAAGATGCTCTGACGCCGTGAGATGTTGAAGATGCAGTAGAGGAGGCGGTCATCGGCCTTGGCTTCGGCGACGCCGGAGTTGTCGGACCAGCCGAAGGAGACGGAGTGAGAGGCGGCAGCGATGGAGGCGAGGATGTTGTAGGCTGGTGTGAGATTGCCGCGAGAGACGAGGACTTTTGCTGGGTCGATGGTGAAGCCGCTTGGAAGGTTGCCGGAGACGGCATCGTGGTAGAGTTGGTGGAAGAAGTTGGCACGCTGGCATTTGGAGGTGTTGTAGTGAGCGTAGCCGGACTTGTAGGCGGGGCCGATGTCGTGGATGAAGGCCGATGTGAAAGCAAACTTGGCGCGGTGGAGCATTTGAGCGTCGGTGCGCGGGTTGTTGTAGTTGCTGGCGAGAGAGCGCCAATAGTCATGGCCACGAGAGGTGTAGCCAACGATTCGGCCGACTTGGCCGTTCCAGTGGATTTTCATCCCATTGTTTGATTTACCCATGTTGATAAATTTTAAATGTTAATAAAAAAATTGATTATAGAAACATCGATGTTTTTTCGTTTTTGAGGTACGTTGGTCTATGATTTGTCTATGCGTTGTCTATGTCCGGTCTATGTTTTGTCTATGCGACGAATGGTGTTGTTATCGAAACCGAGTGCAAAAGTAGGGTGAGATTATGCGGTTGAATTAGCGTTTGGGGTTTGCAAATTCAATCGCAGAGGGAGATTGGGCGAAAGTGCGTGTTGGCCGCCGTTTGGGGTGGATAAAAAAAATAATGCGATTGAAATGAGGGAGTTCAATCGCATTATTCAATCGCAAAAGACGAGGTGCGGGGTGTCAGATGGAATGGGAAATGTAGTCGCGCACCCAGTCGGCGTAGGGCTGTTTGCGGCCCTCGGACATATAGCGGGCGAAGGTGCGAGGGTTATCGGTGATATTGACGGCTTCGGCGATGGAGTTTAGTGAGCCTTTGAGGACTTGGTTGTCGGCGAGGAGGCCGACGATGTGAGCTTTGATTTGGAGGACTTTGGATCGTTTGCCCGTAGAGGCCCAATCGATGGCGATGGTTTGGCTCCATTCGGAGTTCATGAGGGATTCGATGAAGGTGTCGGTCCACTGTTGGTTGAAGCGATCGTTTGAGCTGACGGTGGCGAACCAAGGTTGGCTGAGAAGGTTTTTGAGATGGAATGTAGGTGCGTAGAAGTTGAGTTGGCTGTCGCGGTCGGTGGAAGGGATATTTTGCGGGGAGGCGACTTCCTGGACGGGGAAACCTGAGCCGAAGCGCTGTATTTTTGCGAGGTTGAGGGCTTCTTTCAGCTTTTTGTCACCGGTTTGATCTACAGCATCGAGAAGAATAGCCATACGCCGCCACCATTCAGCATCGCTTATTTCGTTATGAACGGTGAGGCTTCGGACGAGGATTTCTGTGGGCCAGGTTTCGCCCTCGCCGAGGACGATATTTGCCGACTTGTAGGTCATTTTTGTTTCAGCAGTTCGGCGTTGAGGCGGGAGGTGAGTTCCTGCAGAGTGTCGCGAAGTACGTTGTCGTTGGTAGAGTCGGTGTCGAAGGAGAATATGATTTTGTTTGGAGAGATGAAAAGTTGATAGATGCTTTGGACGGCGTAGGTGACGTCGATCACGCAACGATTGATTGATGGATGCCTATCGTTGTCGAAAAGCTGGACACAGAAGTCGGCGAGAGAGGTTTTGCGACTGCCTCCAAACGAGATGCGGACAAGAGGGGTGGAGTTTGGATGGACATCCGGGGTGAGGGTTATTATGACGTTTCTGTCGGAATCTCTTTTCATAAGGGTGGAGGATGGCAGGAATGAGAAGCCGAATTTGTGTAATTCGGCTGGCATATTGAACATTTTCACAATGGATTTTTCGTTCCAAATACGCTTTATAGGCGTGGAAGCAGGGTCGGTGGGGATGATAGAGATGTATTGGTCGAGGGAGATGGGGCTGTTTTGTTCGCCGGCGATGCCGAGGACATGGATGTCGCTGACTTCGACCTTGTTCCAGACGGCGCCTTCGGGTGCGAGGGAGATGCGTCGAGCCACAGAGTTTCTGGGGGGAGGGTAGAGGAGTTTCGGGCTGTATGAGACGACGGGGTGGCTGTGGGTTTCGACGGCGTAGTTGCCGTCGCGGTCGGTTTTATCGTCGATGACGATGAGTGTAGCGAGTTGTATGCCGACGAGGCCGCCTGCGGAGATGATTTGGTAGGGCGGGTCGAGGCGGAGCAATTGGGACTGTATCATAACGGAAGGGTTTTTGGTGTTATCTTGTGTGGGGTATTAATTGGTTTGGTGGACGAAGTGGGTAAGGGCAGAAAGGATTTGCTGGTTTTCGATGTGACGTATATAGGCTTCCATATAGTCCCAATCGGGGTTGCCTTTGGAGGTGGCGGGAAGCATCAGTTTTGAATGTATCATGCGTTTGGGTCTCCATTTGCGTGCATATGTGAAACAGACACGCTGTTGTTCGATGCAAGCAACAAGGTACATGGCGATATGATGATTTAGAACATGCGTTTTGATGTATAGAGGGTTAACATCGTGAGTACATGTGAAGTCGGTTGGCTGATAGTAGGCATAGCCGACCGAACCGTTGTTGGTTACGCATATTGCATTGCCTTTGTAGATTTTGCGTTCGATGCTCTCGTTTTTGCCATAGCCTATTTTTGAATTGGCTTCGATTGTATAATAGTCAGTAAAACCTGTTATGCCGTTGTTGTTTTCTGTTGCACCAATGAAAGGGATGTTGCCATGCTCAAAGCAGGGAGGTTTCTTGTTGTAAAAACCTTTCTGGATGATAAAAATTTCGGTGAATAAGAATTCTTTAAACGCTATTTGCTTCTGGTGGGGGGGTAACAATCTGTTTGTCAGCGAAATACTTTAGCGTTGTGCCAAGTATATCTTTCTCTACTTCACGCATAAAGTCGGACATGAAGGCAAAATCTATTTCTCCTTTGTTGTCAATGGGAAGCAGAAGCTTCTCCCTTTTTATCCTCTCATCGTTTATTTCTCGGTTGAAACTATATTTCTCGGATAGACGGTTGATGATGGGAACCATAAAAAGATAGGCGTACTTGTCCAAACCCTCGCGCTGAAGTCTTGTGACATGGTCGCTTGCCACGAAGCGGTAACGATGGTAAAAAGCACTACCCACACTACCGCTGTTTGCAACAGTAAGGCAATCTTCAAAGGCTCTTACGCGGCTCGTGTTTCCGATAAAGCCATCGACACCGTTTGTCTGCGAAGTGGAAGATACATAAGGGGTGTTGCCTTCTGAATGGTCGGCTTTTTTAAGTCGTTTTCCCCGTTGAATATCGGTGAAAACATCGGTAAAATCAAATGCTTTCCACTTGTGGTTGAGGAGGTTGCGATACTCACCCCCCCTATTTGATTGTATATCAACTGCTTGCATAGTCTATCTATTGTCGGTTTGAGGATTTGCTGTTCTTTTTGGCGCATATAGTTCTCCATAAACTGCCAGTCGGGAGTGCCGTTGGCTGTTACAGGAAGCATATACTTGAATGTGCGGATGCGTGAGGCATTAATTGAATAGCCGTGACCAAAGCGTTCTCGTTGCTTGGTTATACACATAGCGACAAACAATAATTGGAATCTGGAAAGGTTCTGTTTTGGAATCAAAGCCGTAACGTGGCTATCGAGGGCCATACGATGAGGCTGGTAGTACGCAATACCAGCACCACCATCACCATCGTTATTGAGTGTTATAATGTTGCCCTCGAAAATACGTTTGTGGTTAGGTTCGACAAACTGCTTATACCCATTATCGGTTTTCTTTGCGGATACGAGCGGTAAACTGCCATTTGCCAAAGTGGCCATATTGTTTTGGTTACCCTTGACACAATCGAAAAAATCAGTCAGATAAAAATCTGCCCAGCGGTGGCTATTCATTTGTGTCCTCCTTTCCGCCTTCAAAGAGGTATCCTCGACCGTGGGTGAGCATATTGAACTCGAAAGTCAAATAGTCGGCCATAGTGCGTTCAAAATCGGCCTCGGTAGGAATCTCGTCGTTGAAATAGTAGAAGGCGTGGAGCCATTCATCCTCGGCCTCGATGGTGGTGCGGACACAGAATTTGGAGGGTGCCTCTGCACCGCGCCAAACATCGAGAAGATGTTGGCGTTTGTCCTTGGCCGAAGCCGTCTCGACAAGGCCGATATGCTTGGATACTTCGTAGCCGTCGTCCTCGAAGTTGATAAACTGGCAGATATGATTTTTGTCGTGAGGGATGCCAGCGGTGAAGACGGCAATGCAGGGATTAGTGCCAACGCCATAGAAGGTGTTTTTGTTGAGTGTGATGACACCTTCGAGAGTGTGCTTTTTCAGTATAGAATCTTTGACGGCTTGTTCTTCTTTGGTTTTGCCAGTGAAAGAAGACTGGGGGACGATGACAGCCACACGGCCACCTTCGACCATTGAGTTAAGCAGATGCTCGGTGAAAGAAATCTCGTAAAGGTTGGGGTTGGTCTTGCTACCCTGACTATAGGGCGGATTCATCATTCCGACGGTGCACTGCTTCTGTTGCAACTGCGACGGATTCTGCTTCAGGAAATCGAGGTTGTGGAGATTGGACTTGCCATCACCACGGAGAATCATATTGGTGGTGGCGATGGTGAACATATAGGACTGGAGTTCGATGCCAAAGAGTTGGTCGCGTTTGATGGAACGACGTTGCTGTTCATCGGCCGTCTGGCGAAGCATATCGTGCATTGCTGCGATGAGAAAACCACCAGTGCCACAACAGGGGTCAAGCACACGGTCGGTAGGTTTCAAATCCAGCAGGTCGCAGAAGAGTGTAGTGATATGT
The DNA here is from genome assembly GCA_905235855.1 of uncultured Bacteroidales bacterium. Taxonomy (GTDB): domain Bacteria; phylum Bacteroidota; class Bacteroidia; order Bacteroidales; family P3; genus Colimorpha. The sequence continues at coordinate 2,359 of CAJONE010000004.1, read as the reverse complement.
TTAGGTGTGAGAACAATGCCGAGGCTTTGCCCGTCGCCACCACTATAGGACATAAACTCGCCATAGAAAAGACCAATCCAATCCTCGGCAGAATGAATGTATTGTATGTTTTGGAAAACGCTCTTATTCAGGAACTCGACATAGTAGCGGAGAGGTGTCTTTTTCAGAACGGGGTCAACCTCGTTGATTTTGGCTGTGTCGCGAATGACAGAGAACTGCGAGAGAAGTTTGTCGCGCTTGGTGTCGGGAGTGACGTTGGCACGTTTGAGGTTGCTTTCAATGGCAGCATAAATTTTGTTTCCGTCGGTGTTTACGCGGTCGCCAGTAAGAGAGTCGATTGAGAAATTGTTCTCTTTCACTTCGCGGAGAGCGAGAAGAATGCCCGAAACGATAAGGGGTTTCTGCTGGTCCTGGATATTGCCGTAGTTGCGCAAATCCTCGTGGAGCTGGCGAGCATCACGGAGAATGTCGGCAGTTTGTTTCTCGTCGGGGGTGGGCTCTTTCTGTACACGGCGCAGGTAGTACTCGACAATGTTCTGTTCGCTGAACGATATGAGCGTTTCAACATCGTCCAGTTCCCAGAGGTCGTCGCGTTCGTTGACGAAAAGAGGGGTGATGCGATGGTGCTTCTCATCGCCGCTGATGCCAAGAGCAAACACCTTGTGGAAATTGGTGTTTAGGGCTATATGACGGGCATAGTGGAAAGCCCCATTAACAGCGTAGGCAGTGGTGAACTGCGGATCAAGGTCAATCAGGCCGGTGGGGGTTCGATGGATATGTTTGTCGAGACTTGGTTTGTCTTCAATGACAATGAGAAAATCTTTTACTACGCCGCAAAACTCCGGGCGACCTGCCTTTCCTGTGCCTTTCTTGGAAGCAGATTTGAGGGCTTGCTCGACTTCGGGAATAGTGCTTCCCTGTGGGTCAAGTTTAAGACCAGCCTATTTCAAGAGTTCGTAGACCCAAAGGTCGGTGGCGGCTTCTTTCTTGGGCATAGGTTATCCTTTCTTTTCTTTTTCCAGTGGACATTTCAAATTTGGATTCAGGCGCAAAGGTAGTAAAATTACATGAGATTGCAAATTGCTGGATTGTATGGGGGTTATGGGGGTTATAGGACTGATAGGGCTAATGGGGCTGATGGGTCTAATGGGGCTGATAGGGCTAATGGGAAAAATGGGGCAGATGGGAGTTATGGGAGCAATGAGATCTTGTTTGATTGCAATACTTTCATTAATATTGTATTAATGTGTTGTGCATTAGTGTTCTAAGCTTGGGTCTAATCCACGATCACTTCGTCGATGAAGAGCCAGGCCTGCTGGCCGGGGCTGAGGTGCCAGGCGGGCAATGGGCCGAAGTTTTTCACCTTGAGCCGAATGTAGCGTGCGGTGGCGTTGCCTTTCACCTCGAAGGTGCGCAGGGCTTTTGTGCCGGCTGGGTCGGCTATGGGTTCGTAGCCGGTGGCGCGGCTTGCGAAGGGGCGGTATTGCTTGCCGTCGTCCGACACGGTGGCCTCTATTGCCGACGGGAAGAAGACCCAGCTGCGAGTGTCCTCGAGGCACGAGACACCGACAGTGTGTATTGGACGTGGCTGCATGAGGTCGATTGTCACCTCCATGTCTTTCTGCCATCCCTGCCAGCCGCCTATGCGGTAGTTTTGCTGTCCGTAGAGACGGTCGACCAGGCCGTCGGCTCCGTTTTCGTAGTACTGCGGGTCGGGTTCGACAATATATGTGACCTTCTTGTCGGCGGCGAAGCGCGTGAGCCGTTGCGTCACGACGTTGCTGTAGCCAGTGGCGGGCGAATAGGCTACGGCTTGTATCACCGCGTCGTGGCTAATCTCGAAGGGTTCGGTGTATGGGGTAGCGTTGGTGTCGGGAAGGTTGCCGTTGAGGGTGTAGTATATTTTGGTTTTCTGGTTTTCGGGCAGAGCAATGGCTAAGGACAGATTGCGAGTGTTGTCGAAGCGTTGGCTCCAGTCGCCGAACACAGGTGCCGGGGTGATGCGTTCGTTGTTGGCCAGCGAGGAACTGGACTTGTCGTAAAACGCTCCCTGGCGCCAGAACTTGCCGGACTGCCATGAGGACTGATCTATTAGCAGAGGCTGTGTGCCGTTCAGTGTCACTTTCTTGAACAGCGGTTTGACGGTGACATACTCGCCGCTGCCGGGGCATACGGGGTAGAAACCTATGGCGCTCATCACGTACCAGGCGCTCATCTGTCCGCAGTCTTCGTTGCCGCATAGTCCGTCGGGCTGCGAGGTGTAGAGGGTGTTGAGTATGCGGTCGACAATTTTTTGCGTTTTTTGGGGCTGGCCGACGTAGGTGTAGAGATAGGCGGCGTGGTGAGACGGCTCGTTGCC